>JBDTCO010000176.1:0-23186 GCA_039923495.1 Polyangia bacterium | reverse complement strand
GACGCGAGACCTTCGCGGCCTTCTCTTGGTCGAGGGGCCGATCGCCCTGCGGGTCGACCGCCAGATCCGCGGGCGTCTTGTCGAGCCTCAACGACTTCACCGACGGTTGACGCAGGAGGCCTCCGTTGCCACGCCCGTGGTGCTCGACCTCGATGGTGAGCCGCGGCGTCACCCAGTGGACCGAGCGAAGATCGCCGTTGTCGCGCGGCAAGACGAGGCTGTCCTCGTGCACGGGCGGCGTCTTTCGCGCCATGGCCGGCAGTCGCTCGCCGAGCTGGCTCAAGAGCGCGTCCCCGAGTCCCGTGCCGACGCGGCCCGCATAGTCCCAGCCGCCGTCCTTGCGTGGCCTCCCCATGAGCAAGGCCCCGATGCCGTGTCGACTGCCGCGCGGATCGGTGTAGCCCACGACGGCCAGCTCCTCGGCCTCGCGAGCGCGCAGCTTCTTCCAGTCGTCGCCTCGTCCGGCGCGATAGGGTGAGGTCGCGCGCTTCGAGACGATGCCCTCGTAGCCGGCCTTCACGTACCTCGCGTAGAGCGCCTTTGCGTCGCCACCAACGGTGTACTCGCCCTCGACGATCGCGCCCTTCGCATCGAGACGCGCGAGCAGGCCGTGGAGCATCTTCTTGCGATCGGTCAGCGGCATCGCCGACAGATCGAGCCCGTCGGCGTGCAGCAGATCGAAGACGACATACTTCAGCGACGCCCTACCGTCACCGGTCAGCGTTGCCTGCAGCGCGTTGAAGTCGGTGCTCGAGGCCTTGCCGTTCTTGCCGAGCGCGACGAGCTCGCCGTCGAGCCTGAGCGCGCGGGCGCCGAGTTCTTCGATCGCGTCGATGACGTGCGGGACCCTGTCGGTCCACTCGATCCCGTTGCGCGACCACAGCCGCGCCTTGCCGTCGGCGACCGCGGCGAGCAGGCGATAGCCGTCCCACTTCGGCTCGTGGATCCAGTCGTCTCCCGTTGGTGGTGAGAGTGTGGCGCGCGCGAGCTCGGGAGCGAACGCGCTGGCGTCGATCGTCTCCTTGCGAGCGCCGGCGAGCGCGTCTGCTTCGCCCGTCTTCACCTTCTTCGCACGACCGACACCGCGTCGCGACGTGCCCGGTCGGTGCGAGTGCCACACCTCGTCGGGCAGGTGATAGTCGGCCGGATCGCCGAGCAGATCGTCGGCCTCGAAGGGCCCGGCCTCCGCGTCGTCGACCTTCTTCAGGAGCCACTGCGGCTTGTCGCTGTGACCGCCGGTGCGGATGAGATCCCACTTGCCTTGCAGCTTGTCGCCATCGAGCGCGAAGTGCAGGTGGCCCTTCTTCAGCTGCTGGTCGATGTCGTCGTCGCTCGACCACGTGCCGTGATCGAACACGCGCACCTCGCCCGCGCCGTAGTTGCCGTCGGGAATGTGGCCCTCGAAGCTGGCGTAGTCGATGGGGTGATCTTCCACCTGCATCGCCAGGCGCTTGACGCCCGGGTCGAAGCTCGGACCCTTCGGCACGGCCCAGCTCTTGAGAACGCCGTCGTGCTCGAGGCGGAAGTCGTAGTGGCGGTGGCTCGCGTGGTGGAGCTGCACGACGAAGATCGGCGCGCCCTTGGTCGACGCGCCACCGGACGGCTCCGGCGTCTCGGCGAAGCGCCGCATGTGCTTGTAGCGGGTCAGGCTCACCGCGCGCTCCGCTTCGCAGGCCGGCGGCTCGTCGACGCCTTCGAGCGCCGCGGCTTCGCCTTGCCGCCGAGGCTCTGCTGCAACACCGCGACGAGGTCGATGATCTTGCCGCCCTCGTCCTCCTCGGGCTTCGTCTTCGTCGGCGCCTTCACCATGCTGCCGCGCTTCGCCTTGCGGTCGAGCATCGCGCGCAGCTTCGTGCGGAACTCGTCCTTGTAGTCCGACGGGTCCCACTTCTTCGACATCGACTGCAGCAGCTTGTCCGCCATCTCGAGCTCGGCCGCCGAGACCTTCGGCGCCTTCGTCGTGGTGATGCCGACGGTCTTCGGCGAGACCACCTCCTCGTCGAAGCGCATGAGCGTGAGCATGAGCGACGTCTTCTCCGGCAGGAGTGCCGCGAGGTACTGCCGCGTGCGGATGACGACGCGCGCGATGCCCACCTTGCGGGTCTTCTGCAGCGCCGCGTGCAGCAGCGAGTACGCCTTCTCCGACTTCTTCGCCGGCGCGACGTAGTACGGCTTCTCGTAGTAGATGGGGTCGATGTCGCAGCGGTCGACGAACGCCTCGAGGTCGATGGTCTGGGTCTGCTCCGGCGCGGCGGCCTTGAGCTCCTTCTCGTCGACGACGAGGAAGCTGCCCTTCTTCACCTCGTAAGCCTTCACGATCTCCTTCCACGGCACCTCCTCACCGCTGTCGGAGTTCACGCGCTCGTAGCGGATGGGCTTCTTGTCGCGCCCATCGAGCATGCGAAAGTGGAGGTCGATGTCGCGGGTCGCCGAGAAGAGCTGCACGGGGACCTGCAGGAGGCCGAACGAGATGCTGCCGGTCCAGATGGGTCGCATGGAAGCCGTCGCTGCAATGAAGGTGCCTTGTTGGGCCCATGAAAGTGGGCTCCGGAGGCTCAGGACTGCCTCACCCGTGGCGTCCTGCCTCGCTCTCTCGGCAGCAGCCGCTCACGCACGCGACTTGAGCGCCCATCCGATCATCTTGTAGAGCAGCCGCGCGCCGACGTTCGCGTCCCACTCGTCGCCGTCCGGGCCGGGCGCGACCTCGTTGAGATCGAGCCCGACGATGCGGCGACCCGACTCGACGACCATGCCGAGCAGGATGTTGGTCTCCTGGAACGTGAGGCCGCCGGGAACGGGCGTGCCGGTGTTGGGGCAGTGCGTCGGATCGAGGCCGTCGATGTCGAAGGAGAGGTAGACCTCCTTCGGCAGGCTCGCGACGATCTCGTCGCAGATGGACGACCACGAGGCGCCGCGCGCGCGACGCTTGGCCATCGTCGCGTCGTGGAACTGCACGATGCGGCCCTTGCTGTTGCGAGCGTAGTCGTGCTCGACCTCGCCGAAGTCGCGGATGCCGACCTGCACGATCTTGCCGACCGCGGGGATGCGCTCGGCGACGTTGAACATGATGGACGCGTGCGAGTCGGCGAAGCCCTCGTACGCGCAGCGCAGATCGGCGTGCGCGTCGAGGTGCAGGATACCGACGCCGGGGTGACGCTCCGCGACGGCCTGGATGAGCCCGAACGGCGTCGAGTGATCCCCGCCGAGCACCGCGACCAGCTTGCCCTTGTCGAGGAGCTCGCGCGCGCTGTGCAGCACCCACTCGTGGAGCTGCGAAGAGAGCTTGTCCACGGCGATGACGAGCGGGTCGCTGCGCTCGGCACCGCCACGCTCGATGACCGGCACCGCGAGCGCGCGGGCTCGCTCGGCGAGATCGTGGATGAGCCCGGGCGCTTCGAGGAGCGCGATGCCGGCCTCGTAGGGCCGACCCGTCTCGAGATCGAAGAGGTCCACCTGCTTCGACGCGTTCATCACCGCGTGCGGTCCCTGCGCCGTGCCCGCGCGATACGACGTGGTCGCGTCCCACGGGACCTCGATGACGACGACCCCCGCCTGCTCGACGGTGTGCGGGAGGCCATAGAGGCCCGACTCTGCGCTGGCTGCGGCGTTGGGATCGAAGGACATGGTGCGTATCGTACGACGCGTTGCGTGACAAGGTGAGCTACGGTTGTGCGTGCGCGACTTTCCGCGCGGAGGGTGACCGATGGTGTTCGATGGAGTCTGGCTCGCGCTGCTCGGGGTGCTCGCGGTGCCGAGCCTGGTGCGCGGATCGCAGGCGAAGATGCTGCTCGCGGTGGTGACGCCGTTCCAGGGCTTCTTCGGCGTGGCGTCGTTCCTCAAGGGTGCGTGGGGCTTGCTCGGCCTCATCGCGCAAGTGGGCCTGGTGCGCACGGTGCCGTGGCTGTGGATGAGCTGGCTCGCCGCGCACGTGGTGCTCGTGACGCTCGGCTTCCTCATCGGCTGTGGCACCGCGCGCGTGTTCCTCACAAACGAAGGCACGCGCAAGAAGATGGACGCCACGCTCGACTTCCTCGCGCCGCACCGTCAGCAGCTCGGCCACATCGCGATCGGCACGGGCCTGTGGGCCATCGTCGCGGCGCTCGTGTGGCCGCTTCCGTGACGTGATCCAGAAGGATTGTGAGGGTACTGCCGTAGATGAAGTACGCTCTCGCTCCGGCAGTTTGGTGGTGGCGTACAAAAGGGGGATTTGATGATCAACGGTATCTGGCTCGCGCTTCTCGGTGTGCTCGCGGTTCCCAGCCTCATCCTCTCGAAGAGGCCCGACGCGAAGGACCTGCTCGCGAAGATCGCGCCGTACCAGGGCTGGATCGGCGTCGTGTCCGCGTTCTGGGGTGTGTGGGGCATCATCGGTGCGGTCCTGCATCTCAACTGGCTGACGATTGCACCGATCTTCTGGGTGACCTGGCTGGCGGACGCCGTTCTACTGGCGGCGCTCGGCTTCATCCTCGGGATCGGCACCATGAAGACCTTCATCAAGCGCCCCGCCGCGAACGCGAAGATGGACGAGACCCTCGCCAAGCTCGCGCCGTACCAGGGTCGCCTCGGCCTCATCGCCGTGTGCGTCGGCATCTGGATGGTCGTGTCGTCGTTGCTGTGGAGCGTCGGCTAAGCCTCCTCGCCGCGCACCAGTCCGAGGTGCGCACGTGCACCCGGTGCCCGAAGATGATCGGGCCGCCGGTGCTTGGCGCGTGCGTGAAGTCCGACATTCTCCTCGTCGGTCAGGCGCCTGGTGACAAGGAGCCGAAGCTCGGCCGCCCGTTCGCGTGGACCGCCGGCAAGAACCTCTTCAAGTGGTTCGCCTCCCTCGGTGTCGACGAGGCCACGTTCCGCGCGCACGTCCACATCGCCGCGGTGTGTCGCTGCTTTCCGGGCAAGAACCCGAAGGGCGGCGATCGCGTGCCAGATGGCGACGAGATCGCAAACTGCCGGCCGTGGCTCGAGCGCGAGGTCGAGCTCATCCGGCCCAAGCTCATCCTGCCGATCGGACGGCTCGCCATCGAGCAGCTCCTGCGGGCGGCGCCGCTCGCCGAGCAGATCGGGCGCATGCACTCGACGGTCATCGGTGGCCGTTCCTACGCCGTCCTGCCGTTGCCTCATCCATCGGGCGCGTCCACCTGGTACCACACGCCGCCGGGGGATCTGCTGACCAGAAAGGCGCTGGAGCTCCTCGGCGCGCAGCCGGCCTGGCAGCGTCTCCGCGCGCGCATGTGATCCCCTGCGAAGATTCGACGCATGGCGCCGGGGATCCCGGCCCGCTACGCATGCTGGGTCGTGCGTCTCGTCGTCGTCGCTCTCGTGCTCCTCGCGCTGCCCGCGCGAACGCTCGCGTGCGCGACCTGTGGTTGTGGCGATCCGACGCTGACCTCGGTCGGCGTCGAGAAGCCGTACAGGAACCGCCTGCGCGTGACGATGGAGGAGCGCGTCGGCACGCAGACGATGGGCACAGGCGACTCCCGCTCCAATCTCACGATGACGCGCACGCTCCTCGGCGTCTCGTACACGCCGCTGTCGAGGCTCACCATCGCTGCGTTCCTGCCGTTCATCGCCTCGCACCTCGGCGACAGGCAGCATTCCGACGCGTGGATCCGCGGCGTCGGTGATCTCGAGCTGCAGGCGCGCGTGGTCGTCGCGCGCGATCGCAGCTTCGCGCCGCACCACCTGCTGTGGCTCGTCGGTGGCGTTCGCACGCCCACGGCGCCGCGCGCCAAGGATCCGCAGGGCTTTCCGTACCCCGACGACGATCAGCCCGGCAACGGCTCGTGGGATCCGGTCGCGGGCGCGACGTACGCGTGGTTCGGCGTCAACATCACGCTCTACTCGTCGCTCCTGTTCCGCTATCCGACGTCGGGCTCGCGTTCGTATCGCTTCGGCGCCTCGCTGCTGTCGTCGTCCGTCGCGCAGATCCAGCCGTTCTCGTGGCTCGCGCTGCAGCTCGGGGTCGACTTCAGGCAGAGCTGGGCCGATCGCCTCGCCAACGACGCCGCGTCGCCGAACACCGGCGGCTTCGTCTTCGAGCTCGTGCCCGCCGCGCTGTTCAACCCGTGGCGCGACCTGCTCTTCCGCGCGGCCGTCGAGATGCCCACCGTGCAGCGCTTCTACGGCACGCAGTCGCTCGGCCCGCAGTTCGTCGCCTCCGTGAGCTACGACTTCCTGTGACGCGCTATCTTGCACGCGCGATGCGCCTCGTCGTCCCACTCCTGCTCTGGTCCGCGTGCGGCGGCCCCGTGTCGCTCGCCCAGCGCGAGCCCGACGAGTACGTGGGCTGCGCCACCGACGAGAACTGGATGCTCTTCGACGAGGTGCCCGACGTCGTCGACGACAGCAACGCGCCGGCGGTGCTGTCGCCGGGCAACGGCGCGCACGTCTCCTCGATGCCCGTCGACATCACGTGGCAGGACACGCCGACGATCGTCGGACAGCCCACGGGCGATGTCGCGGTGACGTGCCCGCAGTTCTCGCAGGGTTTTTCCACGCTGCACCTGCCGCCGGTGTCGGGGACCGTGTTCGATCTGCAGGTGGTGCAGGAGGGCAGGGTCGTGCACCGCGTGCTCACGACGCTACAGAAGTGGACCGCGTCGTCCGACACCTGGAAGAAGCTCGCCGGCTCGACGGTGGAGCTGGATTTTCACCGCATCGTGATCGTCGACAACGCCCGGCAGGCCGGGCCGTTCGCGACGACGACGCCGTGGTCGCTCACGATCGACGAGTGATGCGGACGGACACCCTCGCCGGTTGCGGCGGCGGATTTCGCGGCTCGACCGCCTCGACGTTGCGTCGCGACCGCGATACTCCTCACCGATGCGCGACTTCATGCAGGCGTTGCTCGTGCTCGTGGTCGCGCTGCCCGCGTGTCGAGCGGCGAAGCGAGCCCCCACCGTCACGAAGGTGCAGCCGGATCAGGCCGCGCCGTCGGAGCAGGCCGCACCGTGGCTCGAGGTGCCGGCGTTCTCCTTTCCGGACCAGGACGGGCATACGGTCTCGCTCGCCGATCTCGCCGGGCATCCCTGGGTCGCCGACTTCATCTACACGAGCTGCACGACCGCGTGCCCCATCCTGTCGGCGCGTACCGTGGCGCTCGCCCGGCAGGTCCCGGATCCGCGCGTTCGCTTCGTCTCGTTCTCCGTGGATCCCGAGCACGACACAGCCGCCGCGCTCAAGAGCTACGTGCGCCGCTGGCACGGAGACGAGTCGCGCTGGAGGCTGCTGCGCCCGGACGCCGCCGGCCTGAAGAAGCTCGGGAGCGCGCTCGAGCTGCCCGTCGCGGACAAGGGTGATGCGACCGATCCCATCGTGCACACCTCGAGCTTCTTGCTCGTCGACGGGCGGGGGCGGGTGCAGGGCATGTACGACAGCAGAGACGACGAGGAGATGAAGCAGCTCGCCATCGCGCTGCGCACGCTCGCTGGCGCCACGAAGATGGTGTCTAATGATACTACTGCTCCAGATACGGGCGAACGACTCTACGCCTCGCTGGGATGCCAGGGCTGCCACGCGCTCCCCTCGATGGGACCCCCGCTGGCCGGGCTACGCGGCCGCCAGGTGCAGCTCGCGGGCGGCACGGCGGTTGTCGCCACCGAGGCCTACCTTCGCGAGTCGATCGTGAACGCACCCGCGAAGATCGTGGCGGGGTACGGGTTCACGATGCCGAGCTACGCGTGGCTCACCGACGCGGAGATCTCGTCGCTCGTCACCTACCTCGGCTCGTCGAGTGGGAGCGCCGCGGCGGCGTCCCCCCGTCGGCTCGTGGTGGACCCCGTGTGCAAGATGAGCATCTCGGCGGGCGACGACACGCTCACCATCGAGCGCGGAGGCCGGCGCTACTACTTCTGCTCGAAGGCGTGTCGCGCACGGTTCGTACGCGATCCCCAACGATATGCGGGGGAGCACGCCGTCGAAGGAAAATGAGCGCTGCGGGTCGTGCCTAGAACAGCGGCAGCTTGACCTTGCCCTGGAGGCGCGGGCCGACGATCGACTGGCTCGACAGGTAGGCCGTGTTGCTGGCGAGACCCTTGATCTGGACCTTCGGGATGTACGCCGTGGTGCCGAAGTCCGGGCCCTGCTTGCCGATCTTCAGTGCGCGGAAGACCGACGGCTTGGCCAGGAGCGCCTGCGTGAAGTGATAGGCCTGCGAGTTGTGCGCCTGCGACGGCTTGATCGGCGTCACCTTCGCGTTCTTGATGAACGACTTCAGCGCGCGGGTCGACGGCGCGACGAGGTAGTGCGGGGCGGCCTGAGCGGCGCCCGTGATCGAGAGAACAGCGAGCGTGAGGGCGAGGATGATCTTGCGCATGGAGAGCTCCGGGTTGTAGGTGCCCGAACGTTTTGCACTGCCCGCGCCACCGCGTAGCGCGAGCCTTTTCAATCGCTTGAGCAAGATCCCCACCGGCGTTTGCGGTGGTCACGGCCGATCCACTTGCCGCTACTGGCGGGGCGGGTATTTGTGCAGCTTCAGCTGCAGTGACCGCCGGTGGATCCCGAGGCGACGCGCCGCCTCCGAGATGTTCCCGCCTGCGTCCGCCAGCACGCGCTGGATGTGCTCCCACTCCGCGCGGGCGAGCGACGGGGCGCGCAGCTGTTCGGTGCCGACCGCGCGCTCGCCCGGCGACAGCGCGGCGAGGATCTCCTCGGCATCGGCGGGCTTGGGCAGATAGTTCACCGCGCCGAGCTTCACCGCGTCGACGGCGGTCGCGATGCTTCCGTAGCCGGTGAGCACGATGATGAGCGTGGTGGGATCAATCTCGTGGAGCGCGCGGACGAGCTCGAGGCCGGAGCGGCCGGGCATCTTGAGATCGACGACCGCGAGCTGCGGCGAGTCGTCCGTCGCAGAGCGGACCGCCTCGTCGTAGTTGCATGCGGTGCGGACGTCGAGCTCGCGATCTGCGAACGCGCGGGCGAGCCGGGTGCGAAAGACGTCGTCGTCGTCGACGAGCAGGATGGAAGCACCGGGCTCGATCACGCGGGCACCGACAGCGAGATGCGTGCGTGCGTGCCGTGTCCCGGCCGCGACGAGAGCTGCAGCGAGCCGCCGAGGCTCTCGATGAGCGTACGCGTGAGGAACACCCCGAGTCCCATGCCGTGGCCCGGCGCCTTCGTCGTGAAGAACGGCTCCCCGACGCGCGCGAGCACGATCGCGTCCATCCCGGTGCCACGGTCCACGATGTCGAGCGTGAGCTCGCCCTCTCGCAGGCGGGCCGTGAGCTGCACCGGTGAGTCGGGGCCGCTCGCGTCCTGCGCGTTGGCGAGCAGCGACTGCAGCGCTTGCGTGAGCGCGCGCCGCGGCAGCCGCATCGGCGCCTCGTTCATCTCCATCTCCACCTGCACGAGCGGACGATGCCGGGCGCGCGCGACGGCCGCCTGCACGACGTCGGCGAGGTGCACCGCGGTGAGCGTCTCGCCCGCGTTCTGGCCCGACTCGGCGGCCATGCCGTCGAGGATCTGGCGACAGCGTGCGACCTCGGCACGGATGAGGCCGATGTCCTCGACCAGCCTCGGGGTCGCGTTCGTGAGCTGGCGATCGAGCTCGCCGGCGACGAGCGCGATCGTCGAGAGCGGCGTGGCGAGCTCGTGCGCGGCGCCCGCAGCGAGCGTGGCGAGCGACGTGAGGCGCTGCTGGCGATCGGCGAGCTCGCGCGCGCGCTGCAGGTCGCCCTCGCGCGCCTCGAGGTCGCGACGTACGCGCATGAGGAAGTACACGATGAACGTGGCCGCGATGGCGAACGCGACCCACATGCCGCGCAGGTGCAGCACCATGTGGTCGGCGTGCGAGAGACCCTCGAGCGGGACGGCCGTCCGCACAAAGAGGCTGCCGGAGCCCGCCAGCGACAGCGCGACGAGCGCCCACGTGTAGCGCGCAGGCAGGATCACGGCCGCGAGCGCGATCTGCACCAGGTAGAGGAAGGAGAACGGGTTGAGCGGGCCACCCGACAGGTGCAGGAGCTCGGTGAGCAAGAGCGTGTCGAGCAGCATGATCGTCGCCGACCACCACTCCTTCGGCTGTCGTCTCCGCGTCGCGAGCTGCCAGCCGAGGTTCGTCAGCGCCTCGATCGCGATGACGACACCGATCGCGAACGTCGGCAGGCGGACGCCGTAGAGCCGCTGCACGGCGGTGATGGTCGCGACCTGTCCCGCGATCGCGCCCCAGCGCAGCTTGAGCAGCCACGAGAAGTTGATCGCCTCGCGCGTCGGCCGCGCGATGACGGCTGGAGAGGAGGCCTGCACGTCGTCGCTACTTCACGACGAAGACGGTCTGCGCCGGCGGGGTCCCCTGACCGCGGAAGGCAAGGCCGAGCTGCGCGAAGAGCGGTGGACACTCGGGATCGTCGACGCCGGATGCGCAGCCCGGCGTGGGATCTGCCACGCTCGGCTGCGAGTCGAGATCCGAGGTCGCGAAGAGCGTGGCCAGATCGAGATCGATGGTCGCGCCCGCGTGCCACGGGAACGAGAGCACCGCGAGGTTGGGGTACTTGCACACGAGGCTCGAGTCCGACGCGGCCGAGCAGGTCTGCGCGCCGAGATTGAAGATCCACGACGGCGTCTTGTCGGACCGGACATCGACGTTCACGTACTTGTAGCCGGCGAGCGCGCCGAAGAACATCGCGGGCGTGTCGAGCGGTGGCGTCGCAGCGACGACATCGAGGCGATCTTCGTCGAGCGGCACGCCGAGGGTCAGCTGCACGGTGTCGAAGTCGGCCGAGGCCGCCCGGCCGGTCACCATCCGCCACGTCTCGGGGCTCTGCGTGTCGCACGTGCCGGTGCCGTCCTCGAGATCGACCAGCGCGAGCGTCCTCGACTGGTGCTCGTTCTCGTCGAGCGTGAGCGGCGTCGCGACACCGTTCGTGATGAGCTGTACGTCGCTCACGAAGAAGCGCAGGTCGAGCGGCGCGATCGTCGTGCCGCTCGTACCGATGCTGGCGTACGTGCTGGTGCACGAGAACGGCGCGCCCACGACGCTCGCCGAGAACGGGATCGACACCGCGTGGCCGCCCGGGCCACACGCGCACAACCCCAGCGCAGCGACGACGACGCGCTTCATGTCAGGGGACATCGAGGTAGAACGAGGCGTGCCCGTGCGGCGAGTCGACGGCGTCCGCGCACGCCTCGAAGAAGTGGTAGCGCACGGTCCACTTTCCCGCGGCATCGAACTTCACGGGACCGATGGTGTACGTCCCCGGCGTGGTCTCCGTCGTCACGGCGCCGGAGTTCGGCGCAGGATGCGTGTCGGACAAAAAGGCCTCGAGGCGCGTCTTCGCACCGATGACGGGCGTGCCATCGGTGGCGTACTTCGCCGTGACGACGAACGTGACACCCTCGTTCGCGCAGATCGGATCGACGGTGTACGAGACGGTGTACTTGCAGTCGTCGTCTCGACCAGACGTGTCGTACATCGCGTCGCCGTAGTCGCCGGCGGGATCGCTGCTGGGCGCGCAGGCCGACTTGTCCACGGTCGTGACGATGAGGCCGCCATCGCCCTGACAGTGCGTGTCCGCTGCGCCGGTGACCGGGCCGCCCGTGCAGATGGCAGCGTCCTTGTTACCGCTGGAGCCGCCGCCACAGCCCGCAACAGCGAGCATGAAAAAAATGGGCGCGATCTTCTTCATGGCCCGAGTATGCGTGCGCGCACGCGATCGCGCGATGCGGTGAATCTTCGCACCGCTACTTCACGCGCTTCGGGTCGAGACGATCGCGGAGCGCGTCCCCGAGCAGGTTGCAGCCGAGGACGACCGCGGCGATCGCGACGCCGGGCACGACCGCGAGGTGCGAGGTGCGCCACAGGTACGTCGTGCCCTGCGCGAGCAGCGAGCCCCACGAGTAGGCGTGGAGGCGACCGAGGCCGAGGAACGACAGGCTCGCCTCGACGAGGATCACGCCGGAGAGCCCGAAGGTCGCCTGCACGATGAGCGGCGACAGGATGTTGGGTGCGATGTGCCTCAGCATGATGCGGCCCGGCGGTGCACCGATCGCGCGCGCGGCCTGGACGTACTCGCGCTCGCGTAGCTGCAGCACCTGACCGCGCGCGACGCGTGCGTAGCCGACCCAGCCATTGACCGCGAGCGCGAACACGAACACGCCGACGCCTGCCGTGGGTACGAGCGCGACGATCGCGAGGTTCAGCAGGATGCCGGGGAACGCCAGCAGCACGTCGACGACGCGCATGATGAGCTCGTCGACCCAGCCGCCGAGGTAGCCGCCGAGCACGCCGAGCGCGGTGCCGAGCGTGAGGCACACCGCGACGGTGATGATGGAGATGCCGGCCGCGAGCCGCGCGCCCCACAGCAGCTGCGACAGCAGATCGCAGCCGTTCTCGTCGGTGCCGAGGAGGTGCGTGCGGCTCGGGTGCTCGAGCAGGTGATCGAGCGACTGCATCTCCGGATCGAACGGCGCGACCCACGGTCCGAAGATCGCCATCAAGAGGAAGATGCCGAGCAGCACCGCACCCACCTTCGCTGACGCCGACAGCTTCACGACTTCACCCGGATGCGGGGATCGACGAGACCGTAGGTCACGTCGACGAGCAGGTTCACGAGCACGTACGACACGGCGATGACGAGCGTCGTGCCCTGCACCACGCGGTAGTTGCGCTCGCTGATGGCCTCGAGCAGCAGCGTGCCGAGGCCGGGGCGCGCGAACACCTTCTCCGTCACGACCGCGCCCGCGAGCAGCGAGCCGAACTGGATCCCCGCGACGGTGATGACGGGCACGAGCGCGTTGCGCAGGCCGTGGCGGAGGATGACCGCTGCCTGCGACAGGCCCTTCATGCGCGCGGTCCGCATGTAGTCCTCGGACATGACCTCGAGCAGCGACGAGCGGGTCATGCGCGCGAGCATCGCCATGAGGTGCGTGCCCAGCATGATCGCGGGCAGCACGAGGGCGGAGAGGCCGTCTGGATCGGCGGGGCCGGGTAACCAGTGGAGGTGCACGTAGAAGACGGAGAGCAGCAGCGGGCCGAGCCACATCGCGGGCATCGAGATCCCGGCGAGCGAGATGGTCGTGGCCGCGGCATCGAGCGCCGAGCCCGGGCGGAGCGCGGCGAGCACGCCGAGCGGCAGCGCGAGCACGAGCGCGACGATCATCGCCGCTCCCGCCAGCTCCATGGTCGGAGGCAGCGCGGCCCATACGAGCGAGGAGACGGTGCGCGCGCGATCCGGGCAGGTGACGCCGAAGGTGCCGTCGAACACGTGGCCGAGGAAGCGGAGCAGCTGGATCCACAGCGTCTGATCGAGATCCATGCACGCGCGCATGTCGGCGAGGTCCGCCGGGTCGGCGCGTTCACCGAGGAGGTTCTCGACGGGATCACCGGGGATGAGGTGCACCAGCAGGAACACCAGGAGCAGCACGCCGACGATGGCAACGAGGCTCGAGAGCAGCCTCCGTCGCAGGTACGCGGAACTCACGTCGTCAGGCTACTGACCGTCGGAGACGCAGAACTTCGCGGCCTCGCCGTACGGCTTCTGCAGCGACGGCACGGGCTCTGCGCCGAGGGTCCCGGTGGAGCGGCACTCGTAGTGATTGCGACAGTCGTGGTTGCTGCTGCACTTCAACATGCACCAGCGGCGCTCGCTGTTCTCCGGAGCGCAGTGCGCGGTCGTGTTGCATGCGACGCCACCTTCGCCGGTTGCGGAACAGGCCAGGTTCGCGTGATCGTTGTCGTTGGACTGATCGCAGACGCAGCGCTCGTCGGGCGAGCACGAGCCGACGCTGTCGCAGGGATCGTAGGTGCACGGCTGGTTGAGCTGCGCCGAGTAGAAGCGGATGCAGACAGACTCCGTCGGGCAGGTGCCGGTGTCGCAGCCCTCGACGGTGCAGTACCCGCCCGGCGGCGCGACGTCGCAAAAGCGTGTGCCGGCGAGCGAGCAGTCGACGTTCGTGCTGCACGCGTCGCCGATGTTGCGACCGCAGCCCATGGAAAGGACGGCAGTCGCGAGCACGAGGATGGACAGACGAAGGGACATCGACGGGCACCGTATAGCGTGAAACATCGCGCCACACTAGGACCGTCGGAGCCGCCGCCGGGTGGCCTGGTGGAGCGCAAAAAGGAGCAGGCCGACGACCGCGCCATCGGAGCCGCCGCCCACGTTGCAGCCGCCCGCGCCCACGAGGTTGCCACCGACCTCTGCACGCGAGCGCACGAACCACAGCGTTGGTTGCTCGACGAGCTCGGTGCCGTCGACGGTGACGTGGACCACGGCGGAGGTGCCGCGCTGCGCGTGTGCCACGAACGAACGCTCGTAGCGGCCGGCGCCGAGGTCGCGTACGGGACCGAGCGCGGTGCCGGCAGGGGCGCTGCCGTTTCGTCCCAGGAGCTCGATGTCGACCGTGCGTCCCGCGCCGAGCGCGATGCCCATCGCATCGCGTGGCGTGACCGAGACGGTCGTCGTCTCCTCGCTGTCGGGCGGCAGCAGATCGCGCGCGAGGCCGACGCGCGACAGCGTGGGACTCACGACGGTGCCACGAACGCCGTGCACGAGCGCGAGCGCGGCTGCGACGTCGATGCTGCCGAAGCCGGTGCGCGGAGACCAGCCGGCGGTGCCCGCGACAGGCGCAGCGGTGGTGCGCAGGATCTCGCGGATCGCATCGCTGGTGAGCGTGGGGTCGGCCTGTAGCAGCAACGCGACGAGCCCCGTCACCATCGGTGTGGCCTGCGACGTGCCGCGCAGCACGCCGTGTACGCCGTCGTCGGCGACGAGGAGATCGGCGGGAAAGCCCGGATCGGCGAGGTGGAAGGACGAGCCAGCGAGCGTGTATGGCGCGTCGCGCGACATCGCGGCGATGACGAACTCGCCGGGCGCGGAGACGTCGGGGGCGAAGCGACCGTCGGCGGTGGGCCCGGTGCTGCTGAACGACGCAGGGCCACCGACGAACGAGGGGTCGACGCCGGGCAGCGTGAACGTGACGCCCTCGACGAACGGCCAGTCGAGCCGCGAGACCAGCGCGCCGACGGCGATCGCCGACTGTGCCGTCGCGGGCGTGGCGAGGCGCGTGCCCTCGTCGAGTGAACCGGTGAAGCGCGAGCCGGCCTCGACCATCCACGCGTCGAAGCGGGCCGCGTGCCCGCGGAGGTGGAGGACCCAGCCGTCCTGCCTGGCCTTCGGGTCGAGGGTGAGCGCGACGATGGCGTTCGTCTGCGTGCCCGTGATCGTCCCGTTGTCGACGACGATGTGCGTGCCGTCGTGCATCACGTCGAGGTCGTGTCCCGCGGAGACCCATGCGGTGTGGTGGTGATCGGGGGTCTCGATGGAGAGCTCGACAGCGCCGCGATACCAGACCTCGAACGCGGGGTTGCTGATGCCGCCCGCGTCGAACGGGACGTGCGTCTCGCCGTCGAGGACCCAGCCGCCGGCGTGCAGATCGTTCGCGCCATCGTTACCGGCAGCGACGATGAGCGCGCGTCCAGGCTGGTCGCGCGGGAAGAGCTGATCGAGCGCGACCTCGACGTTGGTGCTGCCGTCGTGCGGGCCGCCGGGGCCGCCGAGCGAGAGGTTCACGACGAGCGGCTGACCAAGGGCTGCCTGCTCCGCGACGAGGAAGCTGCAGCCGGCGAGGATGTTCGCGTCGGTGAGGTTGCCGTTGACGTCACGCGTCTGCACGACGAGCAGATCGGCCTCGGGTGCGATGCCGACGTAGCGACCCGCGGCAAGGCCGTTGCCCGTCGCGCTGCCATTGCCAGCCGCGATCGACGAGACGTGCGTGCCGTGGCCGTCGTCGTCGAGCTCCGCGACAGGTGGCGTGGCGACCGTCCCTGTTGCATCGGCGAAGAGCTGGGCGTCGATCTCGCTGCGATCGTAGACGGCGCCGCCGAACGAGCCGAGCTGCGCGTGGCGACCGTCGTCGGCGATGCGCAGATCGAGGAGCCCTCTAAGCCGGGTCGTACCGTCCGGATTCCGGAGATCGCGGTGGCGGAAGTCGGCACCGGTGTCGACGACGCCGACGAGCGTCTTTTGGCCGGTGAGGCCCGTGGCCTGGCGCGCGGCGATGGCACCGATGAACGGCGCGGCACGATCGAGCACGGCGTGGAAGATGCGGCGCTCCTCGACGCGGATGTCGGCGCGGGTCGCGAGCCACTCGAGCTCGGCGCGCGTGACCCGGAGCGCGGCGACGTCGGTGCTGAGGTGCTGGGCAGAAAAACCGAGGCCACGCAGCGACGCTGCACCACCTGGAACGCGTGCGGTGACGAGCACGCGGGCGTCGTCACCGAGCGACTTCATCGGGAGCGAGCCGTGCGCGACGAGGCGCAGGCGCGGAGAGAGCTGTGCGAACGACGGGTGCGCGCAGAGGAGACCGAGCCCGACTGCCAGCGCGCGCTTCACGAGGAGAGCGTCGCCGCGCGTGGCGCGTGTGACAACTACTTGATGGAGAACATCGTGCCGGCGGGCGAGACGAAGAAGTGGCCGGGCTTGACGGTGTAGAGGCGCTGCGTGCCGGCGCTGTTGAGGCGTGCCGCGAGCGGGACGAACACGTTTCCGCCGCCGAACGACTGCGACACCTTCGTGGTGCGCGGCGCGCGGACGGTGACGCTCGCCTCGCTGGGCTTGAGCTTGGTCGAGCCGTTGTTGACCACGGTGGAGAGGGCAAAGGTGCGGCCGCCAGCGAACGCGGGGACGGCGAAGAGCACGAGTGCGGAGGCGACGAGTGTACGCATACAATCCGCAATTGCAGCTCCGGGGCCACATGCAACGAGCGTGATCTCGGTCGCTTGCGTCCTGTGGTGCTGGCCGCTCCAGTTGCCGCTCGGCCTCCTCGTTTGCTACACGAGAGCCATGCGAGCGGTGGTGCAGCGCGTGACGAGGGCTCACGTCACGGTCGGTGGCGAGCGGACGGGCGAGATCGCGCGCGGCTTGGTGGTCCTCATCGGCGCCGTCAGCGACGATACGCACGACGACGCGCAGCAGCTCGTCGACAAGCTCGTGGGCCTGCGGATCTTCCCGGATGAAAAGGACGGCGCAGGTGGGCACATGAACCTCAGCGTCACCGACGTGGGCGGTGCGCTGCTGCTGGTCAGCCAGTTCACGCTGCTCGGCGACGCGCGCAAGGGTCGTCGGCCGTCGTTCATCCAGGCGATGGCGCCGGGACCCGCGGAGGCGCTGTACGAGCACGTCGTTCTGCGGGCACGCGCAACCGGGCTGGCCGTGGCCACCGGCCGCTTTCGCGCGGACATGCAGGTCGAGCTCGTGAACGACGGACCCGTCACCATCCTGCTCGATACGAAGAAGCTCTTTTGACGCGGCGGCAGTCCGGCGCGACAGCACCGTAGCGGACCGATTTTCGGCGTGTTACGTTCACCAGGTGACGCGCAAGACCGACGGTGGGCGCAACGCCCAGGACAGCGCGAACGTGCTGCACCGCCTTTCGTGAAGGAACAGACGTGAAGGTCCAGTTCTGGGGCGTGCGGGGATCGTTCCCCGTGCCCGGTCCCGACACCAATCGCTACGGCGGAAACACGTCTTGCGTGGAAGTGCGGGTCTCCGACGATCCAGCCGCGCCGCGCATCATCATCGACGCGGGCACGGGCCTGCGAAAGCTCGGCAAGGAGATGATGGCCGAGCGCTTCGGCGAGGGTAACGGTCAGGCGCACCTGCTCGTCAGTCACACGCACTGGGATCACATCCAGGGCCTGCCGTTCTTCGCGCCGCTCTACCAGAAGGGCAACGACCTCTTCGTCTACGCGAAGCAGCGCGACGACACTCACCTGCGCGCCGTGTTCTCGTCGCAGACCGACTCGCACTACTTCCCCGTGCCGTTCGACGAGGCGCAGGCGAACGTCCACATGCGCGAGCTCGTCGAGGGCGCGCACTTCGAGATCGGCCCGGTGAAGGTCTCGTGCACGCGGCTCAACCACCCGTGGATCGCGATGGCGTATCGTCTCGAGTACGAGGGAAAGTCCGTCGCGTACGTGACCGACACGGCGCCGTTCCGCGACATCCTCATCGAGCAGGAGTTCATCCGTCAGCCGCCGCGCCCGGGTGATCCGCTCAAGCCCGAGGACGCCGAGAAGCTCGCGCACATGAGGGACGGTGTCGTCCGGCTGTGCGAGGGGGCGGACATCGTCATCTACGACACGCAGTTCACGCCCGAGGAGTACGCGCAGAAGCCGCACTGGGGGCACTCGTGCCCCGAGGACGCGATCGAGATCGCGCGCGCAGCCGGAGCGCGCAACGTCGTGCTCTTCCACCATGCGCCGGAGCGCACCGACGATGAGATCGACGCGCTCACGGCGTACCACCAGGCGCGGACGCCGGATCTCGGGCTCACGTCGGCGGCCGAAGGCATGATCCTCACCGCTGGCGTCGACCTGCCGAAGGGCGGCAAGTGAGCGAGTTCGAGGTCGCCTTCTGGGGCGTGCGCGGCTCCGTGCCCGCGCCCGGCCCCGAGATGAATCGCTACGGCGGCAACACGTCGTGCGTCGAGCTGCGCGTCGGTGGCGAGCTCGTCATCCTCGACGCGGGCACCGGCATCATCGGCCTCGGCAAGCAGCTGCTCAACGGGGACTTCGGCAAGGGCCGTGGCTCCGCGCGCGTGTTCCTCAGCCATGCCCACTGGGATCACATCCAGGGGTTTCCGTTCTTCGCGCCGATCTTCATCCCCGGCAACCATTTCGTCGTCTACGGACCCGGTCGCTCGCCGGCGCTGCTCGAGAACATCCTCGAGGGGCAGATGAACCCGCACTTCTCGCCGCTGTACACGATGAAGAACCTCGGCGCGGTGATCGACGTGCACGGTGTCGAGGGCGAGACCGCGATCCACATCGGCGTCGGCGATACGGTGCGGGTCACGAGCTGCCTCAACCCGCACGGCGCGACGACCGCGCTCGCCTATCGCTTCGAGTCGGGTGGTCGCTCCCTCGTGTATGCGTCCGACGCCGGCTACGCGCCCGACGGTCCGTCGCCGGAGGCTCGCAAGCTCTACGCCGGCGCCGACGTCATCATCCACGACTGCACCTACTCGCCCGAGGACCGGGCGGCCCGCCTCAAGCGGGGCTTTGCGTCCACGGAGGATGCAGCGAAGGTCGCCATCGAGGCGCGCTGCAAGCGGCTCGTGATGTTCCACTACGATCAGGACTACGCCGATGACGTCGTCGATGCGCTCGCCGAGCGGACGCGCCGCTTCCTCGACGACAACGGTGGCAAGGATGTCGTGCTCGAGCCAGCGCGCGAGGGTCTGCGCATCACCCTGTAGCGGTTCTACGCCTCGAAGCTGAGGTTCGTGGGCTGACGCGGCTTCTCGATGGGCGGCGGGTTCGTCGTCGGGACGTCGCGGCCCACCTTCTCGAGCGTCACCTCGTCGAGCCACGCGGTGCCCGGACCCTGGAGCCCGAGCCCGAACGCGAGCACGACGGTCGGGTCGGGGATGTCGAGCACCACATCGTGGCGCGTCCACTCCGTCGAGCCGTGGATCGGTCGCGCCTGCATGTTGTCGAACGCGATCGCCATCTTCGTGTCGCTGTCCGCGCGCATCCACAGCCACGCGCGACCCTCGACGAGCGAGGTCTTCACCCATGCCGACAACCGCACGCGCTGTCCGCGATATTCGTCCGCACAGAGCTCCTGCATGAGCGTGCAGAAGCCCGAAGGGTGATCGGCCCGCGTGCGGATGACCGCGCAGCGTGTGCCGCTGTGCTTCTCGCTGTCGTCGACGGCGAGCTCGTAGTCCTGCGGCGCGGTGCCGACGGCCAACCAGCCCTTGGGAGTGCTCATGATGGAAGGATAACGTCGCCCTTCAATTCTGTCCGCAGCTCACGCGAGGACCCCACGTCGCTCGCGCGCGACCAGGCACTCGCGCGAGCCGGCGTCGACGGTGCGGCATGGCGTGGGGCGCTCCTCGTAGATGCGACACGCGTAGTGACCGCCGCGCGCGCGCAACGCCGCGCAGTGACCGTTGAGCATGCGGAGGTACCGACGCTCGCCGTGGCGCACGACCATGCGCGAGCGTGTCTCGCGGCTCATCCGATCGGCGTCGGGCCCGGTGACGGCGACGTACGCCTCGCCGCCGTAGCAGCAGGCGCCGCACGTCTGGCAGTCGAACGTCATGTCAGGGCCTGGGCTCGTGCTCGTGCGGCACGACCCAACGCGCCGCAGCAGCGGTATGGCAGGAGCGAGCCGAAACGCCGGAACATTTCGCGGAGCATACAGAAAGGTACGTTCGCCCGTTTGCTCGCTCCGGATCGCTCCATTATGCTCGGGTTCGAGTGAAGCCGCCGTCGACCGCGCTCCTGTTGTGCTGCGCGCTGAGCATGGCGACGATCGCGCGCGCGACCGCGCTGCCGCCCTCCAACGCGGCCCCGGGCGACGGCACCAAGCTGCGGGGTCTCGCCCCCGACAAGCTGCCGCTCCTCGCCAAGGTGAAGGCGTGCTGCGGCTATCCGCTGTCGGAGAAGGAGGGCTTCCGGCTCTCCTTCTACTGGCTCGCGTACGAGTCGGAGTACGCCAACCTCAAGTACGACACCGACATCTACACGCGACAGGGCTACTTCCTCGGGCGCTATCCCTCCGCGTTCGTCTACGAGCTCAAGCTCGAGGGCACGGGTGTTCTCTCCGATGGGCGCGTCGTCAACTACGACGGCGAGTGCAGCTTCGGCATGGGCACCTGCTTCCGCACGCTCGACCCCGCGCAGGCGCCGCTCGGCACGGGGGTGCAGGCCCGGCCGCTGGTGCCGTTCCGGTCGGTCGCCGTGGATCCGCGCTACATCCCCATCGGCGCCACCATCTACGTGCCCGAGCTCGTCGGCATCGAGATGCCCGATGGCACGCGCCACGACGGATGCCTGCGCGCCGACGATCAGGGCGGCGCGATCAAGGAGCACAAGCTCGACTTTTTCGTCGAGAGCTACTTCAACTTCAAGGTCATCGCGGACAACCTGTGGTGGCGCATGAAGGCCACGCCGCTCCTCGACGAGCCGCGCTGCGACTGGCTGCGCCTCGGCGTCGCGCGCGATCGCGACAACGAGCGCTCCGACTGGGCGAGCCTGCACGCGAAGTGGAAGACCGCGCTCGCACGTGAGCGCGCGGCGCTCGCGAAGGTTCATCGCAACCGCAAGATCGCGCAGCGCTGGATGGAACGTCAGCGCGGCAAGACCACGAAGCCGCCGATCAAGAAGCCAGTGAGCAAGCACAGATGAAGCTGTCGACCCTCATCGAGGCCATCGGCCTCGGCGCTGCGCGTGAAGCGAAGCTCCTCGTCGCTCGCCTCCCCGATCCGGGCATGATCGTGGCCACCTCCGAGGACACGATCGCGCGTGCGCTCGCGCGGGCACGCCACGAACGCGTCGCGCTCTCTGGCGCGGGGCATGCGGCCGCCGCCCTCGGTCTCGAGCTTCCGGCCGAGGGAGAGGGCCTCGCGCGCGTCGAGCAGCTCTGCGCCTCGACGCGCGATGGCGGCGTCGTGATCGTGTGCGAGTCGCAGCCGCTGGGTGGCTCGCTCGAGCGAGCGCGCACGGCGGGGCTCTTCCTACGCGCGGGTCTCGTCGAGCTCCAGCAGGAGAGCGCGGTCGGCACCGTGTTCACCACCGGTCGCGTGCGTCGCCGCGCTGTCGACTGACGTGGCACGCCCGCTCCGAGACGTCGCCGACGATCCTGCCTGTGGTCGCAAGGCGCAGACCCTCGCGCGCCTCGCGGTCGCGGGGCTGCCGGTCCCCGACGGCCTCGTCGTGCTGCCCGACGATCCGCTCGACGACGCGTTGCTCGCGCAGCTCGTCGCCCTGGGCCCTGGCCCGTATGCGGTGCGCTCGTCGAGCGCGCTCGAGGACGGCGTACGAGGCAGCGCCGCGGGGCTGTACGAGAGCATCATCGGCGTCGGTGTCCCTGGCCTGATCGACGCGATCGCGCGCGTTCGGGCCTCGGCGCGCGACGAGGCCGTCGTGGCCTACCTCGCGAGCCGCGACCTTCAGCCAACGTCCATCGCGGTGCTCGTGCAGGCCGCCGTCGAGGCGGCGATCCTCGGCGTCGCGCGCACCACGACGCGCGGCTACCTCGTCGAGGAGCGCCCCGCGGGCTCGCCCGAGTGGAGCGACACCGTCGCCTCCGAGCTGCTGCGTCGTGCCGAGCATCCGGTCGCAGCGCTGCTCGCGCGCGTGGAGGCGGAGCTCCTGGGCCCGCTCGACGTCGAATACGCGCGCACGGACGCGCACCTCGTGCTCCTGCAGGCGCGCCCGACGACGTCGTTACCGCCCGTCGCTGCGGGGACGTGGCCACCGGGGCGCTGGCGCCTGGACGCGGAGCACAACCCCGATCCGATCTCCGTCTCGCAGGCCGGCCTGGTGGCGCTCGTGGAAGGCCGGCGCTTCGGCGCACGCAGCCGCGTCATCGATGGGTACCTCTACGTGCGTGAGGAGAAGCTCGGCCCGACCCGGGCGGCCGACATCGACGCGCTCGCGCGCTTCCGCGAGGAGCTGGAGCCGGCGTTGCGAGCGGAGCTCGCGGCGACCGAGGGCGCCCCGCTCGACGACGTGCTGGCCACGTATCGCCGCACGATGCGTCGCTATGCTGCGGAGGTGCGCCCGTCGCTGTCGGCGACGCGTCACGCGCTCGACGAGATCTTGCACCGAGAGCTCGGCACGCGCCTTTCCGACCACGGGCGCTTGCTCGGAGGCACGGGCGGCGCGACGAGCGCTCGTGACGTGGCGCTCTACGAGCTCGGTCGCGAGCCGACCGAGGAGCGCCTCTCCGACTACCTCGCGCTCTACGGTGCCTATGCGCCCGCGTGGGACGTGCAGGTCGCGTGCGACGACGAAGATCTGCCGCGGCTCAGAGCGCATGCGCAGCGCCGTTCGCTCGGACCGAGCCCGTCGGCACGCGTCGCGGTCTCGCTCGAGCTCGCCGCGGAGGAGCGCCGTGTGCTGGCCCGGCGATTGTCGCGCGATGGACGGCGCGTGTTCGAGGCGCGGCTCGAGCTGCTGCGCTCGCTGCTCACGCTCGGCGAGAGCGACGACCTGCTCTTCTTCGAAGGCCAGCGTCTCGTGCGGCTCGCGCTGCTCGAACGAGGTCGAGAGCTCGCGCGACGAGGACAGCTCGCGAGCGTGGACGACGTCTTCTTCGTCGCGCTCGACCGGCTGCGCGCCGTCGACGATCTGCGCACGGAGGTGGCGCTTGCCCGCGCGGCTCGGCTGCGTGCGGACCGTCGAGTGCCGCCGCATCGCATCGTCGATCGCCGGCCACTCGTCCGGACGCCCGATTCCG
>JBDTCO010000175.1:0-6371 GCA_039923495.1 Polyangia bacterium | reverse complement strand
TGGCCAACGACTTTCTCCTCGTGAGCCAGCTCAGGGTCGCCGGCACGCTCTATGGCTGCGTGCCCGATCTCGTCGGCTTCGTGAACGGGCTGCCGCTCGTCGTCGTCGAGCTGAAGAAGCCCGGCGTCCCGGCGCAGCAGGCCTTCGATGACAACCTCACCAGCTACAAGCACCCCCAGAACGGCATCCAGCCGCTGTTCTGGACCAACGCGCTGCTCATCGCGTCGAACGGCACCGACAGCCGCGTCGGCTCGCTCACCGCGGACTGGGAGCGCTTCTTTCAGTGGAAGCGTATCGAGCGCGAGGACGAGCCACGCCGCGTCTCGCTGGACGTGATGATCCGCGGCACGTGCGAGCCGTCGCGGCTGCTCGACCTCGTCGAGAACTTCACGCTGTTCTCCGAGCACGAGGGCGGTCCACTCAAGGTGCTCGGGCAGAACCACCAGGTCCTCGGCGTGAACAACGCGATCACCGCGATGCTGTGCGCCCGCGAGGAAGGCCACGGGCGCGCGGGCGTGTTCTGGCAGACGCAGGGCTCGGGCAAGAGCTTCTCGATGGTCTTTTTCGCGCAGAAGGTGCTGCGCAAGATCCCCGGGAACTGGACCTTCGTCATCGTCACCGACCGGACGGAGCTGGACACGCAGATCGCCAGGACCTTCAAGGCGTGCGGGGCGGTCAGCGAGAACGAGGGCGACGAGTGCCACGCCGCGAGCGGGGCGCACCTCCGCGAGCTGCTGCGCGGCAACCATCGCTACGTCTTCACGCTCGTCCACAAGTTCCAGACGCCCGAGCTGCTCTGTGACCGACGGGACGTGATCGTCCTCACCGACGAGGCGCACCGCAGCCAGTACGACACGCTGGCGCTCAACATGCGCGCCGCGCTGCCGAACGCGCTGTTCCTCGCCTTCACGGGCACGCCGCTCATCGACGGTCACGAGAGGACGCGGGAGATCTTCGGCGACTACGTCTCCATCTACGACTTCCAGCAGTCGGTCGAGGACCACGCGACCGTGCCGCTGTTCTACGAGAACCGCACGCCCGCGCTGCACCTCGAGAACCCCGACCTCGACGACGACATCTACGAGATCATCGAGTCGGCCTCCCTCGACGAGGAGCAGGAGCAGCGCCTCGAGCGCGAGCTGGCGCGGCAGTACCACCTCATCACCCGCGACGATCGGCTGGAGACGATCGCCAGGGACATCGTGAGCCACTTCCTCGGTCGGGGCTTTCTCGGCAAGGCGATGGTCGTGTCCATCGACAAGGCGACGGCGCTGCGGATGCACGACAAGGTGCGCGCGCACTGGGCGGCCGAGCGGACGCGCGTCGAGGCAGCGCTGGCCAGGCGCGCGGGCGCCTCGGGCGAGGAGCAGGCCGGCGTCGCCGAGCTGCGTCAGCGCCTGGAGACGCTCACGAGCACGGACATGGCGGTCATCGTGTCGCCCGGGCAGAACGAGATCGAGCAGATGAAGAAGCTCGGCCTCGACATCGCGCCTCACCGCAAGCGCATGAACGACGAGGCGCTCGACGACAAGTTCAAGGATCCCGCCGACCCGCTGCGCATCGCGTTCGTCTGTGCGATGTGGCTGACCGGCTTCGACGCCCCGAGCTGCTCGACCATCTACCTCGACAAGCCCATGCGGAACCACTCGCTCATGCAGACCATCGCGCGGGCGAACCGGGTCTTCCCCGGCAAGCACAGCGGCCTCATCGTCGACTACGCCAACGTGTTCGCGTCGCTGGAGAAGGCGCTCGCCATCTACGGCAAGGGCAAGGGGGGTGCGACGCCCGTGCAAAACAAGGCAATGCTCGTCGGTGAGCTGCGTGTCGCCGTGGAGGCCGCGGTGGCGTTCTGCGCGGGAAAGGGGGTCGCCATCGCCGACATCGAGAGCACGCGGCCGGGCACGATGGAACGGCTGCACGCGCTCGATCAGGCGGTCAATACGCTCATCTCACCCGATGCCCTGCGCAAGGAGTTCCTGGCGCACGAGCGCCTGGTCGCGACGCTCTACAAGGCGTGCAAGCCCGACCCGGCCATCATCGAGTTCTCGTCGCGCGTGGCCTGCCTCGTGACCATCGCCTCCGATATCCGGCAGCGGCTCGGCGAGGTGCCCGCGGACGTCTCGGAGGTGATGGCGGACATCAACAACGTGCTCGACCGCTCGATCGCCGCCGACGGCTTCCGCATCGACGCGAAGGAGAGGTCGGCCTCGTACGGCGTGGTGGACATCTCCAGGATCGACTTCGAGGCGCTGGGCAAGCGGTTCGCGGCGTCCAGGACGAAGAACATCGACCTCGAGCGCCTCAAGGCGGCGATCCAGTCGCAGCTCGATCGCCTCGTGAAGCAGAACAAGACGCGGGCAAACTACCTCGTGAAGTTCGACGAGCTGATCGAGAGCTACAACTCCGGGAGCCGGAACATCGAGGACCTCTTCAAGGAGCTGGTGCAGCTCTCGAAGGGGCTGTCCGAGGAGCAGGAGCGGCACGTCCGGGAGAACCTGTCGGAGGCCGAGCTGACGGTGTTCGACGTCCTCACGCGGCCTGGACCGGAGCTGAGCGCCGACGAGCAGGAGCAGGTGAAGAAGGTCGCTCGCCAGCTCCTCGTGCGGATGCAGGAGCTGCTCGTGCTGGACTGGCGCAAGCGGACCGGCGCCCGCGCGAAGGTCCGCGTCGCCATCGAGGATGCGCTCGAAGGCGGGCTGCCCGATGCGTACTCGCGGGAGAGCTACGAGCAGAAGTGCGCGGCGGTCTTCGAGCACGTGTACGAGGCGTACAGCGACGAGGGATCGAACATCTACGACGTGTAAGGCCCGTCCACGCTGCACTCGGATGCGCTGGGCTGGCTGGTGCTACTCGCGCTCGCGGTGACGCGGGCTTCGAACATGCGGGTGAAGCGGCGGCAGGAGTTGAACCACTCCGCAGGCTGCCTACGGGCGCGATCCGGATCGCCAGATCCTACGATTTCAGGACGGAACAGCGGGATGCCCGGAACGGGCGCGGCGTCGTCAGTGCGCCTTCTGTGCAGGTCGGTGCTTGAAGACCACGAGGCAGAGCCCGAGGAACCCGATCAACGTGGCGGAGGCGGCGTAACGGCTCAGCGCCAGTCCACCCGAGCCGAGCGGCTTGTCGAGGAAGTCTCCCACCACGGCACCAAGCGGTCGGGTGAGCACGAACGCCAGCCAGAAGAGGACCGTGCGCGATATCTTCGTGAAGAGGTATGCCGCGGCCACCAGCAAGATCAGGCCGCTGAACAGTGCGGTCCCGCCGAGGTAGCCGATCCCCGCGCTGTCGGCCGTCCAATCGCCGAGCGCGGTACCGAGCGTCTGGGAGAACATGATGGTCACCCAGTAGAACGTCTCGGCCTTTGCGGTGCGCACCGACTCCACCGAGACCGTGCCCATGGTTCGGTGCCAGAGCAGGAGGGATGCGACGAGCAGCACCGCGAGCAACGATGTGCCTCCTGCGTACCCGATGCCGAGCGAGCGGTCGGCGAAGTCCGCGAGGGTCGTGCCGACCGTCGTCGACGCGACGATCGTGATCCAGTACACCACCGGATGAAACCGTTTGCGCGAGACCTGCAGCCCCACGGCGGCAATGAACAGCGCAGCGAAGATCCCGGTGCTGACCAGGTAGCCCAGGCCCATCGACATCGAAACCGCGTCGCCGCCGGTCTCGCCCAGGGTCGTGGCGGCGATCTTCATGACCCAGAAGAGCAGCGTGAGCTCTGGGACCTTGCTCAGCGCGAGCGCTGGCTCCGTGTCGCCGGCGCGTCCCGACGCGGTCGTCACCGCGGCACCGATCTCACCGGTGCCGCGACGACCAGCTCCGAGCCCTTGCCGTGCGCGAGGTAGACCTTGCCGGACTCGGCGACGACGCCGTTGCGTGCGCCGTTCCGGGTCGGCACCACGGCGGTCACCGACAGCGCGCCCTTGGCATCGACGGCGGCGATGGTCAGCGTGCCCGCTTCTGCGGCGCCCGCGTAGACGAGGTGCGCGCTGGGCACATAGTCGAGGTCGTCAACGCCATCGCCGGTGTCCACCGAGCCGACGATAGCACCGTCCTTGCCGACGTTCATGGTCTCGACCTTCGTGCTGCACGCGATGAACAGCATGCCCGCCGCGACATCGAGGCGGACTCCATGCGGGCCGCGTTCGCCGCAACCCGCGTGCCAGGTCGCGACGGTCTTGTGGCTCGCGAGATCGATCGCGAGCGTCTCGTCCTTGTCTTCGAGGTTCGTGTAGAACCGGCCGCGCGCGGCGTCGACGGCGTAGCCCTCCGGCTCTCCATCGAACGAGAGCTTGGCCTTCTGCGCGAGCGTCCTGGCGTCGAGAATTCGGATCGACTTGTCGCGCGGCGTGGTGACCCACACCTCCTTCGTCTTCGCGACATACGCGATGCCGTCGGGCATCGAGTCGAGCGTGCCGCACGCGCCCTTGACCAGCGTCGCGTCGTCGATGGCGCAGATCGTCGAGTCGCCGCGATTGCCGACATAGACGCCGTGATCACCGAGCGTGACCGAGCTCGGTCCGACCGTGCGCTTCGTGCCGTGTCGGTCGATCTCCTTGGTGGGGAATCCCTCGATCCGCGTCAGCTTGTCGGTCCTGGTGTCGAGGACGTCGACCGAGCCGGAGTTGCCGGCCGGGATCCACACCGTCTTGGTCCGCGGATCGTAGAGCAGGAAGTCCATGAGGATGCCGTCGGCCGGAGCGCCTGGGAGCGCGATCGTCGAGGTCGTGTATCCGTTCGCGTGCGAGCGGTCGTGCGGCGCCGCTGCGGCCTGATGCTGCTCGCAGGACAGCGACGAGATGCTGAGCGTCGCGAGCAGGAGGACCCGACGTACGCGTACGAACTCGAGAACGGTGGCCAGGGTCATGTGATGATGGATGCTCCGTCGAGGGTCGATTCTTCAATTGATTGAAGACGTGTTGGACATTGGGTGGCGACGTAGAGCGTGGTGCCATCGATCCGGATCTCGCGCAGCGCGAGGGACGTTGGTCTTCTATCACCGGGACGAGTCGCATGGGACCTTCGCAGGCGCACGACGCTCGCGCTCGGCGACGAAACACAGGATACTCGCAGGCGTATGCATGTCCGCCTTGTTGCAATCCTAGCGCTCGTCGTCCTGTTCCAATCCGGCGCTCACGCGAACGAAGCGCAGGAGCAGCATGCGCGCGCGCTGTTCGTCGAAGGCTCGACCGCCTTCCGTGACAGCCACTACGACCGCGCGTACGACCTCTTCAAGCAGTCGTACCTCTTGTTTCCCGCACCCGAGTTCCTGTTCAACATGGCGAGCGCGCTGCAGGCGGCGGGTCGTCCTCACGAGGCGGCGGAGGCGCTGCGCGCCTTTTTGCGCGTGCGGCCCGATGCGAACGAGCGGGTCGGGCTCGAGAGCCGTATTCGCGCGCTGGAAGAGGCGCAGAAGCTCATGGATGCGCAGCGCTTGCTGCACGATCCGGCGCCCGAGCTCGTCGCGGTGCCGGCGAAGGCAGCGCCCCCCCGGTGGACACGGCGCAAGACGCTCATCACGACGCTCGCGACCGTGGGTGGCGTGCTCGTGGTCGGCGGCATCGCCGCTGGCATCACGCTCGGTCTGCACGACTGGCACACCTCATCGGCGCTCGGCACGCACTCGGTGACGCCGTGAGGGCGCTCGCGACCTTGGCCCTGCTGCTCACGGCGTGCTCCCCCGGCACCGAGGTTCTGGTGAGGGTCAGCGCCACCGATCTCGCGGTACCAGCCGATCTGCAACGCCTTCGCATCTCGGTCACGAACCCGAACGCGACGGATCCAACGCGAATCGTCTACGACAGCGGCCTGCTCACGCTGTGCGGAGAGGGCGTCACCGCCAAGTGCTTTTCGCTGCCGGTCACCGTCGACATCACCCCGGGCAGCACCAACCTCGCGACCTCGGTGCGAGTCGAGGTCGACGCATTCGCGGCAGCGAGCACGCCCGTCGTCTCGGAGGCCTCGGTGTTCCAGTTCGTGCGCGGCCAGAGCCAGCGGCTCGACTTCGATCTCGTGCGCGCGTGCCTCGGCACCGGGTGCGCCTCGCAAGATCTCGCATGCGGCAGCATGGGCGCCTGCGCGCTCGTCTCGCCGAACGGGGGCGCTCAGCCGGTCCTTGCCTTCGACCAGATCACGTACGACTACGGGGCCGCGCCGGTGGGTGAAACGCTCACGCGGGTCTTCACGTTGAAGAACAACGGCACCAAGACCTCGGGCCCCGTGGCGATCTCGCTCTCCGGCGATCCCGATTTTTCGATCACGGCAAACGACTGCCAAGGGATCCCGCTCGGGCCGCCATGCACCGTCAGCGTGACGATCGCGCCGACGACGACCGGACCGAAGAACGGCACGCTCGTCGCGAGCGCACA
>JBDTCO010000174.1:0-9941 GCA_039923495.1 Polyangia bacterium | reverse complement strand
AGGCCTCGGTCGCGATGGCTGCGATGACGAAGCCGAGCGTCGTGAGCGTGTCTCCCGTGAGGCCGAGCAGGACCGGCCGCGACGACAGGTCACCGCGCAGCGGGCCGAGCGCGATGCGCAGGAGCGCGTCACCGACGAGATACGCGACGAGGACGCGACCGGGCCTGGGCGCGCGACGTAGCACCATCACGAGCGCAACGCACAGCACGACGTGACCAAGCGAGTCCCACAGTTGCACGGGATACAGCGGCGGCGTGCTATCGGAGCCGGGCGGCAGGAGGCCGCGATCGAGGAGGTCCTGGAACGCGACGGAGTCCTCGGGGAACCGGAGCCCGAAGCGGGCGGTGGGCTTGCCGTAGCAGCAGCCTGCGAACCAGCAACCGAGCCGCCCGATCCCCTGCGCGAGCGCGAGCCCGGGCACGAGCACGTCCGCGAGCTGAAGCGCCGACGGGCCGGGACGACGCGTCCGCCACACGAGCCACGCGAGCGCCGCGACGAGGCCGCCGTGGAAATAGAGCCCGCCTTCCCACAGCCACAGCACGCGCGTGCAGGGCACGAGGGTACCACCGTCGAGCCCGTCGCGACAGGTGTCCACGTAGGCAGGCAGGTGCGCGAGGACGAAGGACAGGCGCGCACCGAGCATGCCCACGAGGAGGAGCTCGAGCCCGAGGTCGCGTCGCGAGGAGCGGGACAGCGTGGTGCCTTCACCGAGCCGCACCGCGAGCCAGAGGCCGAGCAGCGCGCCGATGGTGATGCAGAGACCATGGGCGTCGACGGCGAAGACCCGTCCGAACGCTGCGAGCTCGAACAGCGTCGGGTACACGCTACGGCGCTTGCTCGGGGGCCGGACGACGTCGGTAGAGCAGGATCGCGACGCCGCCGACGAGCAACGGCAGCGAGATGATCTGCGACGTGGAGATGAAGCCGAAGAACACGCCGCGATCGTCGTCGCGGAAGATCTCGATGAGCGAGCGGAGGACGCCGTAGCCGATGAGCAGCCACGCGAACACATCGCCCTCACGCTTTCGTCGCACCTGCACGAAGTACCAGAGCACGAGGAAGAGCACGAGGCAGCCGAACGCCTCGTACAGCTCGGTGGGATGCACGGGGAGCGCGAGGTCGTGCGGTCCAATGAGGTGCGCCTCGGCCTGCGAGCGCCAGGCGCTCGAGCCGACCGGGAAGCGGACGCCGACGCTGCTTGATGTGGGCTTGCCGTAGCAGCAGCCGTTGAAGAAGCAGCCGACCCGGCCGAAGACGAGGCCGAGCGCGATGCCCGGCGACGCGAGATCGGCCGTGCGCCACCAGCCCATGTGGTGCTTTCGCGTGTAGTAGACGGCGAACGCGACGGCGAACAGGAAGCCGCCGTAGTACGCGAAGCCGCCGCGCCAGAGCCAGAGTACGGCGAAGCAGTCGCGCGGCGGATAGCAGGTGTGCGTGACGTCGTTGCAGAGGTAGTCGTAGCCGCACTGCGCGGCGCTCGAGCAGTGCGAGACGAGCGCATCGGTGGCGGGGACGAGCGTGGAATCCGTGCAGAGGTGCACGTACTCCATCAGGTGACCGTCGGCGAAGACGTGCAGGACGCGCGAGCCGATGAGGCCCCACACCACCATCCACAGGTTGGTGTCGAGGACGCGCTGCTCGTTCATCCCGATCTTGCGCGCGCGCCGGGTGGTGAGCCACATCGCCGCGCCGAAGCCGAGCGCGAGCAGCGTGAAGTAGGCGGGGAAGACGACGGGCTCACCGAACAGCGAGAACGGGAGGGTGAACAGCGTCGGACGCATCGCTACGCTTTTTTCGCCTCGGCTGACGCCTTGGTATCCGGCCACGTGTCGAGCGCGAGGCCGATGACGCCGATGACGAGCGCGGCGTCGGCGATGTTGAACGTCGGCCACTCGTGCGCCCCGTAGCGCCACACGATGAAGTCGGTCACCTTGCCGTACACCGCGCGGTCCCACATGTTGCCGATCGCGCCGCCCGCGAGCAGGCCGAGCTCGGCGCCGAGGCGACCCGCTTGCGGCGGTGCCTTCTTCGCCCAGTAGCCCACCGCGACGAGTGCGCCGATCCCGACGACGAGCAGGAAGTAGCGCGCGCCCGCGACCCCGCCGAACAGGCTGAAGGCGGAGCCCGGGTTCTCGGAGTAGCGCAGCTCGAAGTAGTCCTTCACCACGACCTGCGACTCGGGATAAAGGGGCTTGAGGTGCTGGCGTGCCCACACCTTCGAGCCTTCATCGGCGCCGAGCGCGAGCACGAACGCGATGACGAGGAACCAGTATTTCTTGGCCATGATCCTGTCTCTCTAGTGGGGGGTTCCGACAACGCTGCGGCAGCGATCGCAGAGCGGTCCGGTCGGTGTCCAGCGCCAGCAACGTGCACACGCATGACCGCTCGCCTCGGCCACGGTGATCGCCGCGCCATCCTTGACGTCCACCTGCGAGACGATGAAGAAGTCCGCGAGCCACTTCAGCGGATCGGCCAGCTTCCAGTCGTCGCCATCGAGCGACGGCGCCGACAGCGTGACGGCCGCGTCGAGCGAGCTCTTCTTCTGCGCGCGGAAGGGCTCGAGCTCCTTCTGTACCTGTTGTCGTAGGTCCCACAGTGTCTCCCACAACACGGGTGCCGGCGCGCTTGTTCCGTGGATGGGCTCGAAGCTCGTGAGGTGGACACTGTCGGGATCGCCCGCAGCCTTCGGAAGGTGCTCCCAGATCTCCTCGGCGGTGAACACCATGATCGGTGCCATCGCCGTGACGAGGATCCGGAGGCAGCGATACAGCACGCGCTGCGTGGCGACGCGCTCGGGGTCACGCTTGCCGTCGCAGTACAGGCGATCCTTGCGCACGTCGCAGAAGCGCGCGGACAGGTCGACCGCGCAGAAGTCGACGAGCGCGCGCAGCACGACGTGCAGCTCGGTGGCTTCGTACGCGGCGCGGATGCGGTGCGCGAGGTCGTCGGCGCGAGCCCACATCCAGAGATCGAGCGGATCGGTGATGGCCGCGTCGGCGTCCGCCTGCGGATCGAAGCCGGTGAGGTTGCCGAGCAGGAAGCGGACCGTGTTGCGGATCTTGCGGTACGACTCGCCGAGCTGGTTGAGGTGACCGCGCGAATACGCGACGTCCGAGCGGAAGTCGGCCTGCGCGACCCACATGCGGAGCAGCTCCGCGCCCTGTGTCTTCAGCACATCGGCGGGCGGGATGAACTCCACCTTCTTGCCCTCGCGACGTGCCTTTTCGATCTCGCTCTTCGAGTACGGCTTGCCGCGATCGTCGAGCACGAAGCCGTGCGTGAGCAGCGTGCGGTACGGCGCGTGACCGTGCGTCGCGCAGCCCGTGAGCAGCGCGGAGTGGAACCACCCGCGGTGCGGATCGGAGCCCTCGAGGTACAGATCGACGGGCCGCGGATCATCCTTCGTCGACGAGTCGAGGCCCACCTGGCCTTCGCACACGGCCGCAGCGGAGACGCCGCTCTCGAACCACACGTCGACGATGTCCTGGCTCTTTTGGGCCTGCTTTGCCACCTTCGCGTCGTGCCCGGCGAGCAGCGCGAGCTCCTCGGCCGAGCGCCGGTACCAGGCGTCTGCACCCTCGGTCTCGAAGAGCGCGGCGATCTTCTGCATGAAGGCCGACGACGCGTCGAGCACCGAGCCATCGTTGTTGAAGAGCACCGGGATGGGCACGCCCCACACACGCTGTCGCGAGAGCACCCAGTCGGGGCGGTTCTCGATCATGCCGCGCAGGCGGTTCTTGCCCCATGGGGGGATGAACTCGGTGCGATCGACCTCGGCCAGCGCGACCTTGCGGAGGTCGACCTTCGGCGTCTCGCCAGCGGGCGCAGAGGCCGCGTCCATGCGCGCGAACCACTGGAATGTCGCTCTGAAGATGATGGGCTTCTTGCAGCGCCAGCAGATCGGATAGCTGTGGTTGACCTTCAACGTGACGGGCGAGAGCAGGGCGGAGAGCTCGTCGAGCTTGGCGACGATCTTCGGGTTGGCCTTCCAGATGTGCTCGCCCTGCCACGGGCCTTCCGTGTAAACGCCCGCGTCGTCGACCGGCGCGTACGGTGGAAGGCCATTTTTTTGACCGAGCACGTAGTCGTCCGCGCCGTGGCCAGGCGCGGTGTGAACGAGCCCCGTGCCGGCCTCGAGCGTGACGTGCTCCCCGGGCAGAAACACCGACTCGCGCTCGATGAACGGGTGACGCGCGGAACGTAGCTCGGCGAAGCGGGCCACGTCGAACGGCTCGCGAGGCCCATCCTCGGTGATGCTGGCGTCGGCGACGAACACGTCGGCGAGCTCCTTCGCGACGATGTGCCTCGCGCCACGCGTGTGCACGAGGACGTACTCGAACCGCGGGTGGTACGCGATGGCCAGGTTGGCCGGCAGCGTCCATGGCGTCGTCGTCCAGATGACCGCGTACAGATCGGGCTCGTGCGTCGCGAAGCGCACATAGATCGAGGGTGACGAGTGGTTGTCGTCGTACTCGATCTCCGCCTCGGCGAGCGCCGTCTTGTCGGACATGCACCAGTGGACGGGCTTCTTGGCGCGGAAGAGCAGGCCCGCGTCTGCGAAGCCTGCGAGCTCGCGCACGATGGTGGCCTCGTAGCGCGACGTGAGCGTGAGGTACGGCGCGTTCCACGTCCCGAACACGCCGAGCCGCTGAAACTCGGCCTTCTGGATCTCGACCCACTTCATCGCGTAGGCGTTGCACGCGGCGCGGATGTCGAGCGCGGACATCGACGCGGCCTTGTCGCCGAGCTCGCGCAGCACGGCGAGTTCGATCGGCAGCCCGTGGCAGTCCCAGCCCGGCTTGAACTCGACGTAGTGACCCGCCATCGTGCGCGACTTCACGACGATGTCCTTCAACGTCTTGTTGAGGATGTGGCCGTAGTGGATGTTGCCGTTGGCGTACGGCGGTCCGTCGTGGAGCACGAACGGCGGCTGTCCGCGGTGCGCGTCGAGGATGCTCGCGTAGAGATCGCGGGCGGCCCAGCGCTCGAGGCAAGCGGGCTCCTTCTGCGCGAGATCGGCCTTCATCGGGAAGGCGGTCTCGGGGAGGTTGACGGTGTGTTTGTAGTCGACGGGCTCGGTCACGGGGCACCCAGTTGGGGAGCCGGGAACCTAGCACGGCAGCGTCGAGATGGGCCCGTGCTGCGCCTACTTCTCGAACATCGCCAGGGACACCTCGGCGACCGTCACGCGCTCGTTGAACGCGCGCTGCGTGACGCCATTGGATGCACAGCGGACGGCCTGGCGCACGACACCAACCGGAGGGTCGACGGCGGCGGCGACAACGTACGGCATGGCCCGGGAAGATAGGTGCTCGGCCCGCGTAACAATCAGCTCCGATCTTCGAGCGAGGATCATCCGATGCTGTATTCCGCCACCGAACGAACGCTCACGGAGACCGTGAGCATTGGCCTCATCCGCTCCGATGGCTCGGTGCTCGATGAGGCGTCGATCGCGGCGCTTGCACATCTCAAAGGCAGCGTGCTCGCCCAGGGTCCCATCGAGCAGGTGCAGCTCGTCTTCCTCGTGCAGTCGGATGCGGAGGCGTTCCTCGGTGCGTGCAAGCGGTGCGACATCCGGTGCTGTGCCATCGTCGAAGGCCGCTCCGAAGTCCTGTTCGAGGCGAGCCGGCTGGAGGTGCGTCCCAAAGAGGCCGTCGAGGGCGTGCTGCTACCGGTGCTGCGTGAGGCTTCGTGGCCGCACGCAGCAGGCGTCGCGCATCGCCCGCTGCTCACGGGCATCGGTGTCGTGGGCCCATTGGTCACCTACGGCTGGGACACGTCGACGGCGCTCCGCCGTCTGGGAGAAGTCGATCTGGGCGAGCGCACGCGCGAAGACTTCGAAGCGGAGGCGATCGCGAACCTCGTGCGTCGTGGCTTCGTGCCCAAGCTCATCGCGGACAACGCGGTGGGCATGCCGGGTGAGTACGCCAGCGAGACCATCCTCGTGCCGTCGCTGATGAAGGAATGCGCCCGGTTGCTCGATACCGAGCTGATCCTCGTCTCGGTTCCAAAGGAATCGACCCTCCTCGCGGTGCGTGCGGACGACCTGGTCATGGTGCAACGGGTCGTGGCTTCGACGCGGGAGATGTTCGATGCAGCAGAAGGCCGACGCATCTCGCCAATCCCCTTCCTCGTCTCGGGGGGCGAAGTCCGCGGCATCGTGAACGTCGACTCCGAGGCCGCAGCGCGGAGCTCCACCAAGCCTTGGTACAAGTTCTGGTGACGACTGCCACTTGACTTCCCTCTGAGCGCTGGCCGACAACGATGTCAAGGTTGCGGCGCCCACTGTTTCGCAATGTCGGCGGCACTGGGCTTGTCGAAGAAGTAGAGGGATGGCGTACGCGCGCGTCCCGCCGTGAGCAACGCCGCAACCAGGTTGACCGCGTCGTTCTCGAAGAAATCCGGCGGGTGCTTGCGCTCACGCCCTTCGGTCAGAACCTGCGCGAAGCGCCCCTGTCCCCGTGCGAAGGGTGATGTCGTACTCCATCAAATTGAACTTGCTCTGATCGCTCGGTGGCCGCCGGCAGCGCGCCACGACTTCTGCCACCCCTTGCAACCAGCTGCGCGTCTGGTCGGCCGCGTTGGGTCGCATGCGGCTCTCGGAAACTTGCTGCGCGACTCTGCTCAACTCCAGCTCGAGTGCATCTTCCATCATCTGCGCCATCACGGGATTGGGAATGATGCCCGGTTGCTCCCGCGTGTGTCCACCGCACGCCGCAAGCAGTGCTGTCACAACCCCCGCCACAACCTGACGCCAGCCGGAAACCGCGAGGAATTTCATCTCGAAACGGCAGCCGACATTTTCGGCCTCGCATATCGCCTGTTCAGATGGTGGCTCACCCGAGGTTCACGTGGCTTTCACTGCCCGACGTTGCGCTGATGTTGCCCGCTTGTGCTGAACGACGACGTTCGTGGGCTCAACCGCCGATCCCCCCCCAGAACCCTGGGATGCGCTGCCTGCACAGGATGGCTTTGCCATCGAACACACAGGATCCGGACTCGACGGCGCCGCACGCGCGCGTGCACGTGGCGCGGTTGGGCTGGCCGTTTTTCTTGAACGCCAGTGGCACGCCGGATTCATGCAGGTGCTGCAGCGAGACCTGGGTGGTCCACTCCCGCGCCGGTACCCAGCGGCACAGGCAGCCGGCCAGGAACAAGGCCGGGCAGGCGAGCTTGTGCATCAGCGCCCGATCCCCCGGGCGGCGGATCGACGAGATCGTATGGTGCGTCGGCTAACGTGGCGGCGCATGAAAGCGATGGTAGCTGGAAAACGCCGCGCCGACGATCACGTACGGCCGCGCATCGACCTCGGCGGGGAACGGGCCGAATGGCAGCACCTTGAATGCATCGACCGGGGGGCCGGCGTAGTCATCGAACACCGCCTGCACCAGATAGTTGCCGCCTGCCTTCGGCACCGGCCACGGCGGCGCGTCGATCCTCACGCTTTGCCCCGCGGAGAGCTGCAGCGCCGTACGCTCGCCCGAAGTTTCGCTCAGTGGCACGCGGATCCAGGTCGGCGGAATCTCCATCGTCCCCGGCGGCGTGGGCTCGAGCAGCGCCACGCGCACCCAGGCCGAGGCGTTGCCGTGGCGCGGATCGCTGAGCAGCAGCGGGCCGCTACCGACGTTCCGCAAGATGAGCGACATCACGGCGTCGTTGCCCTGGAGGCGCGCGTGCGCTTCCACCAGCAGCGCGCGCTGCGGCTGCGCCAGCAACCTGGCCATCGACGCACGCAGCGGATTCATGATCGGGGTAATCGCCTGCAGAAAATTCAGATTGCGTGCATTGAACTGGCGCCTGCTCGTCACGCCATCGTGCACGTAGGCCAGCGCCAGCGATGATGCGGTGATGTCACTGCCCTCGGGCTCTGGCAGGGTCGACCAGGCGGTGTGCTCGATCGCCGACGTCAGCGTCTGGAGCTCCTCCTTGCCCAGCGTGCCGCCGAACAAACCGATTGGCCGGCCGATCAGGTCGCCGTTGTGACGGTCCAGCGCCATGCTCGCGCGGCCGCTCACGAGGTCCAGCCGGAACACCGTGGTCATCTCGCGAATGTCCGCGGCGTGCTGGATGCCGGCATTCGCCGTGAACGTGAGGCTCTGCACAGGCGCGGTCGATGGTGTGGACTTCGTCTTCACGGGTTCCTTGGCGACGATCCTGGCGCTCGCCAGCACGCCGAGAAAGAAGACGACGGCGCGCAGCTGCGCCCCGATCATCGACTGTCGCTGAAGACGGCCGCTGCTTTCGCCGGGCCGCTTGGAGCTTGCGTTTTTCATCGTGCCTTCGTCTCACCGCACTGCGGTGTGGGGGTGCGAGATCCTTAGGACCCGAGCGCGCAGATCAATCTTGGCGTGATTCGCGCTCGCGGGCCGTGCCCACCCAGCGCGCGCTCTTCACGATCTTGTCGAAGCGGTCTTCGAGCTTCTCGAGGACCTCGTTGGGCTTCGAACGACAACCGAGGTAGTGGTTGATCTCGCGCTTGCGCCGGCCGCTGTCATAGGACGTGGCCACGCTCGGATAGTCGGGGATCGCCCCTACACAGTTGGACGGGTCCTCGAGATCGAGGTAGCGCGCAGCCGCGAAGGCGGTGCGCAGTGACTTGAGCTCGGCCTGGCGGAGCCTCGCCGAGGCGGGTCCGCGCACCTTCACGAACCTGTCGCCGACATAGCGGACGCGACCATCGGACAGGACGGTCACGCTGTAGCTCGCGCAGGCGCCGCGGCAGCCGGTGCGGAGGAGCGTCGCAACGACGTCGGCGGGTGGTGGCTCGCCGGCCATCGCCGGCAGGCCGAGCAGCAGGAGCAAGTATGGAATGACTCGCACGCTTCGATAGTACGGGCTGCGCCTACCGAGCGCGAACCTGGTCGAAGTGGACCGGCTCCTCCGCGATACCGTCGCGACGCGCCGTGCAGTGCCTACACCTGCAGCTGGAAGAGCCGCACCGCGTGGCGCGCACCCGGCAGCGTCACCGGCTCACCGAAGGGCACGGGCTGCGGCGCGCTGGGGTCGTCGTTGCGCAGCGCGGTCTCGACGGGTGCGGAGATGACGATGCTGCCGATCGGCGTGAGGTCGCGGAGCCTCAGCGTGGCCTCCATGACGGGGCCGACCGCGGTGAACTCGAGGCGGCTCGGCGACCCGAAGCTGCCGACGGTGGCGAAGCCCTGGTGCACCGCGACGCGCCCGCGAGGAACAGCCTCGATGCCGGCGGATTGGCAGCGACGCGCGAGCTCCGCGATCGACGACAGGACGCTGCGCGCGAACATGCTCGCGGCGACGGCGCCGCTGTTCTCGGTCGCACCTTCCCACAGCGCACCGAAGAGCACCTGCGCGCCGCCCGTGCTGAAGCGGTCGACGACGCCGCCTTGCTCGGCCGCGCGATCCGCGATGACGGCGTACAGCGCGTTCAGGAGGAACGCGAACTCCTCGGGGTCGGTCTCGTCGGCGGCGTCCGCGATGACGGGGCAGTCGACGCGCACCACGGTGATGCGGCGTCGGTTGTGACGAGCGGAATCGGGCTCGCCGCGGAGGATCGCGTCGGCGAGGCCCGGCGGCAGGTAGTGGCGTAGATCGGCGGAGCGCCGGAGCAGCGCGACCTGCTCCTCGACGCGGCCCGCGAGCGAGAGCCCGAGCTGCCGCAGCTCTGCCTCGCGCCGTTGCACGCGACCGGCGAGCAGGTCGATGAGCAAGAAGCTCAGCGTCGCGATGCCGCCGGAGACCATCAGCACGAGCACGACGAGTCCGCGATCGTGGATGAGCTCGGGCGTCACGCGCCCCGGGTAGAGCGGCGCATACGGTAGTGCGTCGATGTGACATGCGATCACCACGCCGGCGAACGCGAGCTGCGAGACGATGAGCGTGAAGCGCGCGAGCGAGCGATCGGCGCGGAGGCGATCGAGGATCACGAGCATCGGGTAGTAGAGGATGTCGTACGACGTGAGCGCGCC
>JBDTCO010000173.1:0-22092 GCA_039923495.1 Polyangia bacterium | reverse complement strand
CGCGGATCTCCTTGGCGAAGCGGTTCACGTGCACCTTGCGCACGAGCAGCTTGGACTCGCCGCGCACGAACGCGAGCACCTCGCCGGTCATCGCGCCGAGGATCTCGAACTGCTTCAGGATCGACTGTGCGTACTCCTGGCGCTCGGTGGCATCGCTGCTCTCGGCCATGAGTTGCGTGTAGCCGGACGCGATGGTCATCGGCGTCTTCAGATCGTGGAGCAGGCCGGAGACGAGCTGACCCACGGATTCGAGCCTCGATGACCGCGAGCGCTCCTCACGAGCGCGGAGGATGAGCAGCGAGCGCGTGACCTGTCCGGCGATGAGCGTGAGCAGCTTGCGATCCTCGTCGTCGAACGGACCGTTGCGCTTGTCGTGAAGCTCGAGCGCGCCGAGCGCGACCTCGTCCCCCTGGCCCACGAGCGGCACGCACAGGACGCTGAGCGGCGCGCAGTCGAGGCGATGCCACAGCGCGCGATCGCAGCGCGCGTCACCATCGACGGACGCGAGCAGGACCGGTTTCTGGTTCGCGGTGACCCAGCCGACGATGCCCTGGCCGGCGGCGATCGTGACGCGCATCTGCGGCTCGCCACGGCGGTGACACACGAGCTCGCCCGAGCGCGCATCGCGCAGGAGCGCCACCGCGTCGTCGGCACCGACGAGCTGCGCGGCGCGATCGAGCAGGCGCTCGACGAGTTCGTCCTGATCGGCGGCGTCGGCGGCCTCGGTCTCGATGCGATACAGGATGTCGAGCTCGTCGAGCTTCTCCTTGAGCTCGGTCTGCGTGGCGACGAGCGCGCGGTTCTTCTCGAGCATCGCGGTGTACAGGCGCGTGTTCTCGATGTTGATACCGGCGACGACCGCGACCGTACGCAGGAGCGCCTCGTCGTCGGCGTCGAAGCGACCCCCGCGCTTGTTGAGCACCTGGATGACGCCCATCGTCTCGCCGGCGTGATCGGGCAGCGGCATGCAGAGCATCGAGCGTGTGGTGAAGCCGGAGCGCCGGTCGTTGGACGGATCGAAGCGCGGATCCTCGTAGACGTCGGGGATGTTCACCGTCTCGCCGGAGGTCGCGACCCAGCCGGCGATACCCTTGCCGCGCGGCACCTGGATGGGCAGGAGCTGCGTACCGCCCGCGCCTTGTGCCATCCACGTCTCGAGGCCGCCGTCGCTCTTCACGAGGAACAGGCTCGTGCGCTCCGCGTCCATGAGCTCGGTGACCTTGTTGAGCAGCGCCTCGAGGAGCGGCCTCAGCTCGAGGGTGGCGCCGAGCACCTGCGCGAGCTCGCGCACGGCATCGGCGCGGCGCAGCTCGACACGGAGCCGCTGCTCGAGATCGGGGATCGTGTCCATGCTCGGATGCGAGCTCACTCGAGACCTCGAGCGCGCAGGGCATCGTCGTCCTCGCCGCGCAGGTGACCGAGCTCGTGGTGCAGCGTGGTGCGGATCTGCTCGCGCAGCTCCTGCTTCGACTGCACCGTGCGAACGAGGTTGAGACGATAGAGCGCGATGGCGCGGTGCTCGTCGTCCGGCCTCACCGAGTCGGTGGGCGCGCGACGTGCGGCGTCGACACCGACAGCGCCGGTGGCTTCGGGGAGCGGACCGCCGCGGAAGAGACCGACGATCGTCGGCGGCAGCGGTGGATCGTCGGCGGTCAGATCGTCGAGGCGCGGGAGATCGGGCAGCTCGAGCGCGACGCGCGCCAGATCGGCCTTCAGGTTGGGGGCCAGGGCGTCCACCTCGTCGTGGACCATCTTCTCGAACTCGGGTCGGCTCACGTCGACGGACGCATGGATCTCCGTGGGGTCGAGGCGCAGCGCCTCGGCGAGCTCGTGCGCCGCAGCGGGCTCATCACCCAGCTGCTCGAGCGTGAGGCCGAGCTGCTGGTGCGCGAACGCGTCGCTCGGATCCTTCTCGACGACCTCGCGCAGTGATTTCTCGGCGTCGCGGAAGCGACACAGGTCGAACAGCGCGACGCCACGCTCGTAGCGCGACGTCAGATCGTCGGGCGCCGCAGCGATGGCGGCATCGAGGTGGGGCACAGCCTCTTTCGCGCGCCCGAGATCGGACAGCGCCTGCCCGGAGAGTAGCTCGAGGCGAGCGCGCAGCGCGCGATCGAGCTTGCCACGCGCGTGACGCAGCTTCGCGAGGCCACGCAGCGCATGCTCCAGCGCCGCCGCGGCGTCATCGCTGGCGACCTCGCCCTTGGCGGCGAAGCGGTTCAGCAGGAGGTCGGCTGCGGACACGAGCGTGTGTGGATCGTCGGGATCGATCGCGAGGGCACGACCGATCGCAGCGCGCGACTCGTCCTTGCGATCCAGCTCGACGAGCGCGAGCGCGCGATCCTCGTGTGCCTCGACCGAGCGCGGATCCACGCGCGCGGCCTCCTCGGCACACGTGAGCGACGTCGCGTAGTCGGCATGATCGTGACGTTCGCTCGCGCGATCGAGCAGGGCACCGAGCGCTCGGGCCGGAGCGCCCGAGAGATCCTCCTGGAAGCAGCGCACGAGCGCCCGCGGAGAGAACGGCTCCGCGATGCTGGGCGCCGGCTGAGGCGCACGCATCGCCGACCGCGGGTCGGGCGGCGTGTCGTGGGCTGCGTGGTGTACCCGATGCCTGCAGCCGAAGCCGAGGCACAGCCCGAGGCCCATGGCAGCGAGACGGCGCACGTCGACCGGACTATATCACTTCGCGTCGGCCCACGAGAGCCCGACGCCGACGTCGACCACGAGAGGCACCGACAGCTTTGCGACGTTTTCCATGGTCGCCTTCAGCATCGTCGCCACCTCCTCGGCCTCCGCTCCGGGGGCTTCCAGCACGAGCTCGTCGTGGACGGTGAGCAGCATGCGCGTCGGCGGGCCGGAACGCGCCTCGAGCAGCTTCTGGACGTCGATCATCGCCATCTTGAGCAGGTCGGCAGCAGTGCCCTGGATCGGCGTGTTGCGCGCCATGCGCTCGCCGTACTTGCGGACCGCCTGGTTCTTGTTGCCGAGCTCGGGCAGCGGGCGGAAGCGACCGAAGAGCGTCCGCGCGCCCCCTGCGCGACGGGCCTCCTCGATCACCGCCGCCATGTACGTGGCGACGCCGTGGTATGTGCGGTTGTAGCCATCGATGTAACGCTTCGCATCCGCGCGCTCGATGCCGAGGCGGTCGGCGAGGCCGAAGTCGGACAGCCCGTAGACGATGCCGTAGTTGATCATCTTCGCGACGCGCCGCATGTCCTTGTCGTGTCGCCGGTCCTCACCGAACATCTCGACGACGGTGCGCTCGTGCACGTCCTCGCCATTGGCGAAGGCGTCGGTGAGCACCGGATCGCTCGACAGGTGGGCGAGCACGCGCAGCTCGATCTGCGAGTAGTCGGCGACGACGAGCTTGTTGCCCGGGTCGGCGATGAACGCGCGGCGGATCTCGCGCCCCAGCTCCGTGCGGATGGGTACGTTCTGCAGGTTGGGCTCGACGGACGAGAGCCTGCCCGTCGCTGCGATCGTCTGCCGGTACGACGTGTGGAGGCGACCGTTCTTCGGATCGACGAGCAGCGGCAGCGCGTCGAGGTAGGTGCCCTTCAGCTTCGACACGACGCGGTGATCGAGGATCTTGCGCGCGACGGGGTGCAGCGGCGCGAGCTCCTCGAGGACGTCGGCATCGGTGGAGAAGCCCGTCTTCGTCTTGCGCGTGGGCGGCAGCTGCAGCTTCTCGAAGAGCAGCTCCTGCAGCTGCTTCGGCGAGCCGAGGTTGATTGGCTGTCCGGCGAGCAGCTCGACCTCGCCCTCGATCCGCGCGAGCTCGATGGCCGCGGCCTCCGACATGCGGTGCAGCGCCGCGGTGTCGAGGCGGATCCCGTGCGGCTCGATGGCCGCGAGGACGCGCGCGAGCGGCAGCTCCATCTCTTCGTTGAGCTTGGTTAGCCCGCGCGCCTCGAGCTCCGCCTTGTAGCGAACGCCCGACGCGAGCGCGACCTCGGCCTCGAGCGCGGCGAGCGCGGCCGCGCGCTCGACCTCGACGGAGTCGATGGGCGAGGCCTTCTTGCCGGTCCCCGTGAGCGACTCGCGTGGCGGCAGCTCGGTGATGCCCGCGGCGCCGAGTAGATCGGTCAGCATGCGTGCCGCGATGCCGGGCAGCGTGTGATCGGACGCCGGATCGACGAGGTACGACGCGAGCGCCGGGTCCCACGCGCGCGTGCCCAGCGACGCACCGAGCGGCGCCAGCACCAGCTCGACCTCCTTTGCGTCGTGCACGTAGCGCTGGCTCCGTGGCGTGCGCAGCGCATCGCCGAGCAGCGCGAGCATCGCGGCCGGTACCTGCGGTGGCATCGTGAGGTAGCGGTGCCCGACGGGGATGTACGCGGGCGGACGATGCGGGAACGCGAGCGCGAGCCCGACCGCCTGCGTGGTGAGGCTGGGTCCCCCCGAGGTCCATAGCGACATCCCGAGCGCGCGCGTGCGACTGACCTCACCCGCGAGGACACGGAGCGAGCGCTCGTCCGTCACGAGCTGGACGGGCCCGTTGCCGAGCCGCGTGACGAGGTCGGACCGGACGACGGCGATGGGCGGCGGCAGCGCCGCGGTCACGGCGGGTACGGGGACCGCAGCCTGCGCGAACGCCGGCCCGAGCCGATCGAGCAGCCGCGTGAACTCGAGCTCGCGCAGCTTCGGCCCGACCCGGTTCGGATCGAGCGGCACACGCACGAGCTCGTCGAGCGCCACCTCGAGCACGGCATGCTCGTCGAGCGCGACCAGCTTGCGCGACAGGCGCACTACGTCGGCGTGCGTACGCACCTTCTCGCCGACGGTCGCTGCGCCGCGCAGCCCTTTCAGCGCCGCGATCTCGTCGACACGAGCGATGAGCTGCTCCACGCTGCCGAAGCCCTGCACGAGCGCTGCGGCGGTCTTCGGGCCCACGCCCGGGATGCCCGGCACGTTGTCGATGGCGTCACCCATCAGCGCGAGCAGGTCTCCGAGCTGCAAGGGCGTCACACCGAACTTCTCGGTGACGCCGACGGTGTCGTAGGTGACGTTCTTCATCGTGTCGAGCAGGACGCAGCGATCGTCGACGAGCTGCATGAGGTCCTTGTCGGACGACACGATGACGACGCGCTGGCCGGCCTCCTTCGCGCGACGCGTGAGCGTGGCGATGAGGTCGTCGGCCTCCACGTCCCTCGCATCGAGCACGCGCACGCCGAACGCCTCGACCACCTCGCGCACGAGCGAGAACTGCGGGATCAGATCGTCCGGCGGAGGCGGCCGGTTGGCCTTGTAGCCGCCGTACAGATCGTTGCGGAACGTGCGCGCGCCCGCGTCGAAGACGACCGCGAGGTGCTTCGGCTTGTGCTCCATCTCGAGCCGGATGAGCATCTGCGTGAACCCGTACACGGCGCCCGACGGCACCCCGGACTTCGTCGTCAGCGGCGGCAGCGCGTGATACGCGCGGAAGAGGAAGTTCGAACCGTCGACGAGATAGAGCGCGTCTTCGTTGCTCACTGGATGGGCGCGTTGACGATCTTGGGCGGCACGAGGAAGTAGACGTCGCGCGGCGTGCCGAGGTTCACCGTCGACAAGCCGGAGACGCCGCGGACCTGGAGCGCTGCGCGGAAGAGCTGCGGCTGAGACGTTGGTGCGACGGTGGTGTTCATCTTCGGGATCACGTCGAAGCACACCTTGTTCCCGCCCTTGAGGCCGGGGAAGGTGTCGAGCACACCATCGGCGCCGTTCGTCGCGCGCGGGCCGCTGAAGTTGTCCTGCAGAGGAGACGGCGGTGTCGTCACGCACACCGCCGCGGCCCCGACCCCGCTCACGTCCGGAACGAGGCGGAGCAGGAAGTTGTTGATGGTGTTCGCGTCGAGGTCGCTGGCCTCGACGTGGACGTCGAAGCGCAGGCTGAGCGAGAGTGCCACGATGCCGGACACGATGGCGTTCGAGACGCCGGTGCCGTTGTCGCCATCGACGGTGAACGCGAGCGGGCACACGCCGCCCTGTGGTGTTTCACCGATGATGAGGTCGTTGGAGTCGAGGCCCGTGCAGCACTGGTCCGTGGGGCAGCCGATGGGCCGCGTGCCGAAGCCGCCGAAGTCGCCGGGGCCAACGACCGCGCCCGTCTCGAGCGCGACCTTGATGGCGCGCGCCTTCGGATCTCCGACGGTGGAGGTGCCGCGGGCCGCGAGCCCGATGACGTGCGCGCCGATGCCGTTGAGCGCGTTCATCGCCTCGCGACGAGACGGGGCGTTCGTGCAAGGGTCGCAGCCCGGCGAGGTGCCGAAGCCGATCGTCGATGGGTACGCGTTGCGGCCGCTCTCGCTGTCGGCGGCGACGAAGCTGCCCGGCGCGTCGTGCCACTCGGCGTCGCTCACCGTGACGATGATCGGGACGGAGCCCGTCCGGAAGCCAGCGCCCCCGATGGTGCCGCCCGTCTCGCCGGTCGAGACAGAGAGCGTCGAGGGGTCGGTGGCGAGGGCGTACGTCTGGTTCGAGAGCACCTGGATGGTGCGGAGCGCGCCGTTGGCGAGCGTGTAGAGCGCCTCCCAGCCGGCCTCCGGACCGTCACCACCCTCCAGCGCCTGGAACTGCTGCAGCGCACCCTGCACCGCTGCGAGCCCGTTCATCGTGACGGTCTGCACGCGCTGCGCGTAGTGGAACGAAGGGATGTTCGGTGGACTGGTGCTCGGCTGCTCCTGCGGCGGGCCGAGATCGCGGAACTCGAACGCGCCGAAGGCCGAGTTGACGATCTGCGCGGTGACCTGCGTCACGAGGTTGGAGAGGCCGTTCTTCAGGTTGTCGATGCACTTCTGCATCGAGCCAGTGGTGTCCATCGCGAAGAGCACGTCGGCCTGGTTCACGTCGTCGGACAGGCTGAGTACCTGCGTCGTCGGAGACGGCGCCGTCTGGTAGCCCTCGATGAACACGAAGTCGCCTCGCGTCGTCGGCGAGACGTCGTGGTTGGCGCCGTCGCAGGCGCACATCGTCTGCAGCTGCACGTCCGGCGACTTGCCGTTGCAGGCCACGACCTCGACGAGATCCGAGACGCCATCCCCGTCGGAGTCCGTGACCAGGCGGTTCGTCTCGCATGCATCGTAGGACCCGTTGCAGTTCTTGTCCTCGACACCATCGGTGAGGCCATCGTTGTCGGTGTCGACGTCGGCGAAGTCGGGCGCGCCATCGCCGTCGGTGTCGATGGCCGGCGTCGTCAGCGAGTTGTCGCCCGCCTCCTTGATGTCCGGCACGCAGTCGCCATCGGCGTCGGTGTCGCGGTAGTTCGGGATGAGGTCGCCGTCGAGATCCGAGCCGCGCTCCTCGAGGTCGGAGATGTAGTCGCCATCGCTGTCGAGGTCGAGGAAGTCGGGCGTGCCGTCGTGATCGGTATCCGGTGCGGAGAGCAGGTCCTTCGCAGGGATGGTGGAGCCCTGCGGCGTCATCTCGAGGATGTCGAGGATGCCGTCGCCATCGTCGTCCGGATCGAGGTAGTCGGGCTTGCCGTCGCCGTCGGTGTCGGTGGGCGAGGTCAGCGAGGCGCCGGCCTCCACGTGGTCCGGCACCGTCCCGTCGAGCGCGTCGTCGGAGTCGAGGTCGAGGTAGTCGGGCTTGCCGTCCGCGTCGCTGTCGACCGGCGGCGTGCACGTGTTGCCGTTGCGGCCCTCGATCGCATCGGGGATCCCGTCGTTGTCGGAGTCCGTGTCCTTGTAGTCGGGGATGCCGTCCCCGTCCGTGTCACGGTTGGCAGAAGCGCCCTCGTCCTCATCGCTGATGAGATCGCCGTCGGAGTCCTTCGGCGGGTGCTTGCACGCGAGGCCCACGCTCATGTCGGCGCCGGGATGCTGGTTCAAGGATGGGTCCGACGCGGGCCCGCAGCCGCTCACGCCGACGAGCAGCAGGCCCGCGCACAGGAGGCCGCGCAGCAACAAGAGTGGGGACAGGAGTGGGGACGGGAGTGGGGACGGGAGTGGAATACGCATGTGGGGTCCGTAGCGTAACGGTCGCGCGCGCGACCCGTCAACGCCCGTGCTACCGTCGGAAAGCGGCACTGCGCGTGGACACCGACAACGAGCACCCAAAGTTCCCGGCTCAGTACGAGTTGCGACGGAAGCGCGGCTTCCTGCGCAAGGTCGTGGTCGGCTCGGTGCTGGTGTTCCTCACCGCGTACACGGGCGTCTTCTTCAAGCTCAACGATCGCGTGCTCGGTCGCCTCATCAGCGGGCTCGTCACGAACTCGGTGCGCGGTACCTTCACGCTCGGGCGGGCGCACTACGACTACTTCGGCGGCCTCTGGTCCATCGTCAGCAACCGGACGACGCACGTGCGCGGCGGTGACTTCGAGATGGTCGACCCCGACGGCAACGCCGTCATGCGCGTGCCGCACGTCGAGGCCGACGTGCACCTGCGCGAGCTCGTCGTCTCGTTGCTCGAGTTCGGGCTCTCGGGGCACTTCCACGTGCACCTACACTTCGAGCGCGCGGACATCGCTTCCGGCTGGGCCGTCATCGCACCCACGCGCAGCTCGTTCGGCACCAACAGCCCGGAGATGAACATCGTCGCCACGATGACCGGCAAGAAGGTCCCCGCCGTCATCGACGACCGGTCGGAGCTCTTCATCGAGGTCGGCGAGGTCAACCTCGATGGTGTCGACTTCGCGCTCGCATCGTCGAACGTGCTCGGGCAGGCGAGCTGGGTCGGCTGGGCAGAGGCCGCGCACGCACACGGCAGGCTGTCGTACTCGTCGTCACGGCCCAAGGCTTCGCCGGACGGTCCGGCGTTCTTCTTCCTGCTCGACGACATCTCCGTCGCGCGCGGTCAGCTCCAGCTCGGCTCGTTCCTGTTCCCGCTCGCGGGGCTGCACGGCGACTGGTTCGGCACGAAGCTCGAGGAGTCGTTCGAGGCCGAGTCGCCCATCGGGTTCGGCAAGCGAGAGGAACTCGACTTCTCCGCGCAGGCGACAACGCTCGACGGCAACGTGAAGGTCACCGGGAAGCTGATGGATGCGTATGGCACGCACACGGGCGTGCGGCTGCGCATCGAGCTCGAGCACGGCGCGGGCCTCGCCACGCTGTTGCCGCAGCCCATCGGGTCGTGGATTGGGGGCGATCCGAAGGGCGCCGTCACCGTCGATGGTCCGTTCGGCAACGTGGCGATCGGCGGCGAGCTCGAGGGCGCCGTCGTCGACATCGCGGGACTCAAGGTCCAGCGCGCGGGCGGCACGTTCGCGCTGCTCGGCAGCGATCTCCTGCGCCTCGACAAGCTCCACGGCGACCTCGCGCGCGGCAAGGTGCGTGGCCGCGTCGACGTGCACCTCTCCGATCGTGGCACGTGGCGCGCGGACATCGACGCGACGGGTATCGATCCCGCGGTCATCGCGCTCGTGCCGCCGTCGATGCGGTCGCTGCTCGCGGGCCGACTGCAGGGCAAGGTGAAGCTCGATGGCGGCTTCGGCACCGGAAGCACGAGCACGATCAACGTGAACGTCGGCTCGCTCGCGCTCGACCGCAGCGCGAAGGATCCGCTGCCCAGGCACTTCGAGCTGGCGGGCGACGTCGACTGGACGGGGACGCGCTTTGGCCTGCGTCACCTCGCCGTTCGTGCGGACGGGCTCTCGCTCGACACGTCGGGCAGCCTCTCCGTCGGCGGTACGCCGAGCGCTACCTTCGACTTCAGCCTCACGGCCGGCAAGGGCCCGTGGGCCTCACGCATCGGCCTGCCCGGCACGGTCGCGCTCGACCGCGGGCTGGTCATCGGTCACGTGTCGGGTCCGCTCGACGGCCTCGAAGGTCAGGCGCGCGTGGATCTCGGCGGCCTCGTCATCAAGGGTCGCCACGTCACGAGCGCGAGCGCCGACGTGGAGCTGCGCGGGGGCACACTCTCGGTCGGCTCGCTCATCGGTGAAGGCGTCGGCGCGCAGCTCGAAGGGCAGGGCAAGATCCACCTCTTCGAGACCGACGCGCACGGCCGCACTCGTCTCGATCGTGCCGCGCCGGCGGAGATCGACGCGGACCTCCGCGCACAGGGTGCCGATCTCACCGAGGTGGCGGGCACCGTCGCGATCGCGGGCAAGGCCGACCTCGACGTACACCTCGAGGGGCCGCTCGCGCACCCCGACGGTCACGCCCGCGTCGAGGTGCCGTCGCTCCTCCTCCTCGGAGATCGCTACCAGCACGGCAAGCTCGCGTTCGACTTCTCGCAGGCCGGGGCCAAGGTCACCGCGCTGCACCTCGAACGCGTCGACGGTGGGCAGCTCGATGGTCGCGGCAACGTGAGCTGGGCCGGCGCGCTCGACCTCGATCTCTCTCCACGCGCGTTCCCGCTGGCCGCGCTCCCCGGGGTCTCGAGCTTGCCCATCGCGATCCTCGGCACGCTCTCGGGCAAGGTCCACCTCGGCGGAGACCTGTCTCGTCCGGAGCCCGGAGGCCTCTTCGAGCTCGTCGGCGCGAAGATCCGCGACACCTTCTTCGGGGACGGCTCGCTCAAGCTCGAGCCGGGCGCCGACGCGATCCACATCACCGGCCGCTTCTTCCAGAACTACAGCGTCGACGGCTACCTCACCCTGTTCCCGAAGCTGTCGATCGCGGTGACGGTGCACTTCGACGACATCGAGCTCGAGAAGGTCTTCCCCGAGATCCGTCAGCTCGCGGAGGTGCGCGGCCGCGCCACCGGAGACGCGCGCCTCACCGCGGACGCCGAGCACGGCCTCACGTTCGCGGAGGTGCGCATGAGCGCCCTGTCGCTCGTGCTGTCCGGCCTCGACGAGAGCGGTCACGCGCGACGCCTCGTCGTGCGAAACCAGGGGGACGTCGCGGTCTCCACCACCGGCCACGAGCTCAACGTCGAGAGCTGTCAGCTGCGCTCGGCGCTCGGTGCGTTCGCCATCAAGGGGCGCATCTCGCCGCACGACACCGACGTCAGCCTGCGCGGCCAGATCGGGCTCGAGCTGCTCGAGTACTTCTTCACGTCGTTCTTCCAGCACATGCACGGCGACGCGATGGTCGACCTCACGGTGAAGGGCGACCTGTCCGCGCGGCCGCAGCTCATCGGCAGCCTGGACCTCCGCCGCGCGACGCTGCAGCCGAAGGGCCTCGAGGGTCATCGCCTGCACGTGCCGTCCGGCTCGGTGGTCTTCGCCGCGGACGGCGTCACGCTGCGCAGCCTCAAGATGGAGCTCGACGGCGCCGTCGCGCAGGCGTCGGGCCACATCGCGCTCGATGGCTACAAGCCCGGCGCGCTCGCCGCCAACGTCTCGGGCGAGCTGTCGCCGCAGCTCCTCGAGTGGGTGTTGCCCGATCAGATCGACGATGCCTCGGGTCGGGTTGGCGTGAAGGTGGCGCTGTCGGGCACGTGGCAACGTCCCGAGTGGCGCGGCGACGCGGAGATCAAGAACACGCGCATCTCGCTCCGTCGCACCGGTCGGGAGATCGAGGTGACCGAGGGAACGCTGCGCTTCGTCAACTACGACATCGCCATCGGCTGTGGTGACGCCGGCGATCGCGCCGGCTGCCGCAGCATCACCGGTGTCGTCGACGACGAGGCCCGCTTCTCCATCGACGGCAAGGTCGGCTTCGGTGAGTCGCTATCGCTGCGCTCGCTCAACATCCACGCCGATGCGAGCGACCTCAGCTACAACGGTGGCGACTTCGCCGTTCGCGTCTCGCCGTCGTTCGAGCTGTCGGGCGACGCGAGCCACCTCAACCTGTCCGGCACCATCAACATCGTCGAAGGCCGTTACACCGCGCCATTCGACGTCACCGAGTTGCTGTTCAAGTTCGCGCGCGTGTCCGAGCGACCGCAGCCTTTCTGGGAGGGCATCCCGCTCCTCGAGCACATGAAGCTCGACCTGCGCGCGCGCACGACGGGCCCGTTCCTCATCCGCAACAACATCGCCGATCTCACGTTCAGCGCGGACCTGCAGGTCGGTGGCACCACGACGTCACCGACGCTGGGCGGCTCTGCCACCGTGGACCAGGGCGGTACCATCAATGTGCCCATCTGCCGCTTCCCGTTCCAGACCGAGCGCAGCCAGCTCACGTTCGACCCCTCGAAGCGCTACCCCGAGACGCCGTACCTCAACATCAGCGCGACGGGCGTCCTCGTGTCCGATCGCACCGACGCTTCGCAGAACGTGACGCTACAGATCCTCGGACCGCTCAACGCGGTGCAGACCATCGCGTCGACGCAGCAGGGTGTGCAGGGCAACGACGTCGTCGTCATGTGCCTCACCGGGCGCACCGCCGACGAGATCCGGCGCGGGGTCTCGCCTGCATCCACAGGTGGCGTCGGTCGCGCGCCCGGCCTCGGCGCCGTGCAGGGCACCACCACGACCGAGGGCGTGGCGAAGGGCGCCTCGGGCGCGCTCGTCTCCAGCGCCATCGACCCGATCCGCCACATCGCCCACCTCGACACGCTCAGCCTCGAGTTCGGCGCGACCGGTGTCGACATCCAGGCATGCAAGCGCTGGACGCGCGGCCTCAAGACCTGCGGCCTCGGAGAGTTCGGCTTCGTCGGCGGCACGCGAGTCGGCGGCTACGGCCAGTACCGCATCTCCGACCAGCTCTCCGTGCTCGGTCGTGGCGAATACCTCACGCGCGGCGTGGAGACGGTGCAGGACTCGCTCACGCGCGGGCGCCTCGAGCTCAACTTCAAGGTGCCGCTCGTGTGGTAGCGCGCCACCGCATGCCTACATCATGTCGGGCACCGGGCAGCGACCGGGTACGTCGTTGGTGGTGAGCGTGTGGTTCGTGTCGCGTAGCGCACCGAGCGTCGAGCCCGACAGGTCGAGCGGGAACGGATCGACGATGGCCCCCGTCGCACCACCGCACCACTCGTCGGCGGACTGCGTGTAGTTGTCCATGTCGATGTTCGCGGTGACGGGGATGTTCACGCCCTTCACCGCGCCCTTGGCGATGACGAGCGGCTCCGCGCGCAGCGTGAAGCGGCCATCGGACCCGACGACGGAGACGACGGTATCGAGCGGCGGGTCGGTGTCGAGATCGGCGGTCGCGGTCCAGATCATCGCGGTGATGGGGATCGGTACCTGCGTCACGTCCATCTTGAAGCGCATGCGCAGAGAGAGCGGCAAGCCGCCGGCGAGCAGCGCGTGCACGAACCAGTCGCCGGTGAGATCCTCGAGGTGGCTCGCGGCGATCGGCGCGGTCTGGCCGCGGAAGCTCGCGCTCGCATCGAGAAACTCGGCGTAGTCGTCCGCGGGATCGTGACAGCCGCCGAGCGTCGCGAGCGCGACGGCTATTAGCGCGCGAGGTAGTAGGGGCGCCATGAATGAACCTCGAGGTGGAGCGAGACGAACTCGCGGGAGTCGGTGTAGCGGCCGTTCTCGGTGGGCTTCGAGATGCTGTCGGTGACGGTGCGCGGCAGGAAGTACTGCCAGATGACGCCGAGCGAGACATCGACGTGGTGGCTGACCGCAGCGAGCACGCCGGCACCGACCTCGAGGTTGTTGTTCTCGCCGAGGCCGGGCTGCTGCGTTCTCGCCGGCGTCGCGCCCCACTCGAAGCCGACGCCACCCTGGAGCTGGATGCGCGGATGCACGATGAAGTCCGCGCGCACGCGACCCGCGACCGAGTCGTGGAAGTCGCGCACGGCCGATAGCAGGACCGCGTTGCTCGACGTCGAGGTGAACGTGTTCGCGTGGAGCACGTGCCACATCGCCCACTCGATGGATGGCCTCAGCCGGATGCGACGGTGCACGGCGATGGCGGCGGCGAACTGCAGATCGTCGGCGATGGGTAGCGAGAGCGTGGCGCCGTCGCTCGTCGGGGTGGAGGTTCCGAGGGCGGCGTCGAGCGTGCCGCCGACGTGATAGGTGACACCACGGTGCCACGTGAGGCCGAGCGCCCAGCGCTCGCGATCGAGCCGTGCGCCGAGGATGAAGCGGCCCGCGACCGTGCCCCCGTGGAAGTACGCGCGACCCTCCTTCAGCGCGCCCGAGGCGTCGACGACGTCGTCGGTGCCGTCGAGGTTGGCCGCGACCGTCGTGGCGAAGCGCACCACGTCGAGCACCGGCGTGATGCCGACCGAGAAGCCGTGTCGACGATCGCGCACCGCGAACGCGAGCGCGACGCTGTAGGAGGTGAAGCTCGTCGAGATGCCGGAGAAGCGCTGTGGCCCGTCGATGCCGCCGGGATACTTCGACGGCGCGGCCTCGTTCTTGTCGTAGTGCGCGCTACCGGCGACGTCGACGAACACGCCGATCCCGAAGCCGAGATCGACGGGACCCACGCGGCGTCCGTAGCGCGCCATGATCGAAGGCACGACCGACGTGCCTTCGACGGTCGCGCGACCCGAGTTCACGCCGACGAGCTCGGGGGGGACGTGGTTCGCAGCGGCGTCGCGCGTGAACGATGCGTTGCGCTGGACGAGCGTGCCGTCGACGGCGATGTCCCAGCCCGTACCCGCGAGCGCGGCTGGGTTGTAATAGAGCGCATATGCGCCGGTGTACGTCGCGTCCGATCGCAGCCCGTCGTAGCGAGCGATGTAGAACGGGTTGGCGCACACCGGGAACGACGCGAGCAGCGTCCCCAGCACGAGCGCACGACATAAGGTCCGGACCAGCACGGCGTGCAGCATATACGAGACACGCGGCCCAGTTGTGCATATGGTCTTGTCCATGCTGCCGAAACAGGGACGATCGAAGGAAGCGCTCATCGCACAGATGGGCACGTTGCGCGCGCGGGACGTGAACTGGCGCGACGGCAAGGTGTTCAGCCTCGTGTTCTACGCGGGCGCGGACGTGCTCGAGCTTTTGCACGAGGCCTCGTCCATGTTCTTCTCCGAGAACGCGCTCAACCCGACCGCGTTCCCGAGCCTGCGGCAGATGGAGACGGAGACCACGCAGATGGTCGCGGCGTTGCTGCACGGTGGCGCCGACGCTGCCGGTTCGATGACCGCGGGCGGCACCGAGAGCATCCTCATGGCGGTCAAGACCGCGCGTGACTGGGCGCGCAAAAAGAACCCCTCGCTCGGTCGTCCCAACCTCGTCATGCCGAACAGCGCCCACCCCGCGTTCGTGAAGGCGGGGCACTACCTCGACGTCGACATGCGCATCGTGCAGGTCGCGGACAATGGCCGCGCCGACGTCGCGGCGATGGAGGCCGCGATCGACGCGAACACGGTGCTGCTGGTGGGCTCCGCGCCGTCGTACCCGCACGGCCTGCTCGATCCCATCGAGGCGCTCGCGAAGGTCGCGGTCGCGAAAGGAGTGCTCTTCCACGTCGATGCCTGCGTCGGTGGCCTCATGCTGCCGTTCGTCGAGAAGCTCGGTCACGCTGTGCCACCGTGGGACTTCCGCGTGCCGGGCGTCACCTCCATCTCGGCGGACCTGCACAAGTATGGCTACGCCGCGAAGGGTGCGTCGACCATCACCTACAGCACGCGCGAGCTCCGCAAGGCGCAGTTCGAGGTTCACGTCGACTGGTCCGGCGGCATCTGGGCGTCCCCGTCGGCGACGGGCACACGTCCCGGTGGTCCGATCGCCGCCGCGTGGGCGGTGTGGAACTACCTGGGTGAAGAAGGATACCTGCGGCTCGCCAGGACCGCGCTCGACGCGACGCACGCGCTCCAGGCCGGGGTGCGCTCCATCCCGGGCCTCCGCGTCGTTGGTGAGCCGGAGATGACGGTGTTCGCCATCGGCTCGGACGAGCTCGACCTCTACGCGCTCGCCGACCGCATGCAGGAGCGCGGCTGGATGCTCGATCGCCAGCACAAGCCCGCCACGCTGCACCTCACCGTGACGCCGGCGCACGCAGCACATGTCGACGCCATCGTCGCTGCGCTGCGCGAGAGCGCCGACGAGATCCGCGGCAAGACCGACAGTGGCGAGGGTACGGCCGCGATGTACGGCATGCTCGGCTCGATGCCCGACCGCGCGCTCGTTGGCAACTTCGTTCTCGACCTCCTCGACGGCTTCGACAGGCGCTCATGACCTTCCCGACCTCTTTCGACAACCTCCTCGATCTCGCGCGGCTCCCGTATTTCGAGGTGCGCGGTGGCGAGCTCTGCGTCGCCGACTCGCAGTTCGAGCCCGCCGTCGACGTGCACACGCACCTCGCGCTGTCGTACATCACGGGCAAGGTCGACCTCGGGGCCTCGCACCCGCGCACGGAGCACTACCTCGACGAGTCGAAACCGATCGACCTCGACGTCTACATCAACAAGAACTTCACGCCTGACGATCTGAAGGCGCTCGAGCACGACCTCGTGTTCATGAGCTTCGGTGCCAACGGCATGCGTCGCACGCACACGATGCCGAACCTGCGCAGCGAGATGCAGCGCATGGGCGTGAGGCAGTCGGTGCTCCTGCCCATCGACTTTCCGTACCTGTCGCACAACTCGGAGAGCTGGCTCGACGTCACGCGCGGTCAGCCCGACTTCATCTGCTTCGGCTCCGTGCACGCGATGCAGCCCGGCATGGAGCGGCGCCTCGATGCGCTCGTCGGCCTGGGCGCGCGCGGCGTGAAGATCCATCCGGCCGTCCAGCTCGTCCCGCCCGATCACTCGCGCACGCTGAAGCTCGTCGCGGCGTGCGCGGCACGCCACCTGCCCGTGCTGTTCCATTGCGGTCCCGTTGCCATCGAGAACCGCCTGAGCCGCCGCTTCTCGCAGGTGTATCGATACGAGCAGGTCATCGCCGAGAACCCCACCGCCCAGATCGTGCTCGGTCACTCGGGCGCGCTCCAGATGGAGGAGGCGCTGGGGCTCGCCAAGAAGTATCCGAACGCGTGGCTAGAGACGTCGAGCCAGGCGCTCCACAACGTCCGCACCATCGTCGCCGAGGCTCCGCCGGATCGCGTCATGCTCGGCTCCGACTGGCCTTTCTATCACCAGGCCACGGCGCTCGCGAAGGTCCTCATCGCGACGGAGGGCAACGACAAGGCTCGGCGCGCGATCCTCTCGGGTAACGCCGACCGCCTCTTCAAGCGAGGCGCCTGACGAACAGCTTGTGCTGCTCGGCCTCGCGAAGTCGAGCTCGTCCGTGACGTACTCGTCCGACATGTAGATAGACCCGTCGGAGTCACCGACGAGCGGCGTCGATCCCCTCGTCGTGCAACGTGCGTGAGATCTCGCGCGCGAGCGTCTTCCGTATGGAAGCGCGTCACGTGCGCAAGCCGGGCTCCGTGGACGGGTGCGCCTCCGCTGGTGCAGCGCCTTCTGGACGCGGGCAGGAAGTCGAGCGCGCGGTCCTCGTTCCCCGTCGGGGTGATATGCTCGTCGGCCGGCGATGCGCGCCTTTGTCCTCGGGATCTGCCTTAGCGCGGCCACTGCGCTCGTTGCGGTGGCGTCCGCGCGTGCGCAAGAGAACACGTCTGGCGCGGTCGATCCGCAGGTGCCCGACGGCGGTCCAGTCATCGGTATCACCGCCGACGGCGGCATCGTCGACGCGGGCCCCCCGGAAGCGCCGGTCGTGCCGCCGCCCGCGCCCGAGCCGCGCGCCGTCCGTCTGACGGAGGTGCACATCGAGGGCGAGCTGCTCGATCCGGAGCGCAAGCTCGCGAGCTTCCTCGCGCTCGAGCCCGGCGCTCAGTACGGCCAGCGGGAGGCCATCGAGCTCGACGATCAGGTGCGGCGCCTCGGCTACCGGCTCGCCGCGGTGCCGAAGCTCGAGGGCACGGTGCTGACCCTTCGCCTCGAGCCCGAGCAGGTGGTGCGCTCCGTCAGAGTCCGCGGCAACTTCCCGTTGTTCGACGACGAGATCCTGCGCCACGTCACGTTCACCTCGGGGACCGCGCTCCCCGAAGACTCCGCCCTCGACGCCTTCCTCGCCGAGGAGGCGCAGCGCGTCTCGGAGTTCCTCGGGCGTGAGGGCTACTTCGGCAACTCGGTGCGCATCGAGCACCGCGTGCACCGTCGCTTCCAGATCGATCTGATCGTGCGTGTGAACCTCGGCGGCTGGGCGCGACCGTACAAGCTCGAGGCCGTGCGTCCGCAGGGCAACCACGCGATCACCACGCACGAGCTCTTCGACGTCTTCAGCCACGGCTGGTCGATCTGGGGTCGCTTCAGCCTCGCGCGCATGCGCGAGGACGCCCACCGTGCGGAGCAGGTGCTCAAGGACAAGGGCTACCCCGCGGCGCGCGTGCTGCCCGAGTTCGATGTCCAGCGCGATGCCGATCCCGAACGACGTCGCATCACGTTACCCGTGAAGGTGGCGGAGAAGCGCCGCGTCGAGATCCACTTCGTCGGCAACCGCTACGCATCCGACCACGAGCTCCGCGAGCAGCTCACGATCTTCAAGACCGGCGCGTACGACGAGATCGAGCTCGGGGAGAGCGCCAAGGCGCTCGAGCGCTTCTACCAGCAGCGCGGCTACTTCGAGGCGCGCGTCACCTTTCGCCGTCGTCGCATCGACGGTCCGCGTCTCGCCGGTCAGACCGGCAAGCGCGAGAGCAAGACCGACGTCGAAGAGATCACGTTTCTCATCGACGAGGGCCCCGAGCTGCGCGTGCACCAGGTCGAGCTCGTCGCGGAGCCCGGCACCTTGCTCACCCTTTCACCCACCGAGGTGCTCATCAAGGCTGGCGTCGAGACGCGCGTGTTCCCGCGCCTCGGTGCGATTGGCCTCGGCTCGGGCGGCTACGTCTCGACCGTCCAGCTCCGCCAGGACGAGGAGCGCATCGCCACGTACTACAGAGGCCTCGGCTATCCGCATGCGAAGGTACACGCCGAGGTCGCGCGTGATCCGTCCGCGTTCGGCTCGCTCGGCGCCCTGGGTGCGGCGAGCGCCGGCGCGAACGCCACGCAGAACGAGCTCTACGTGCGCTTCTACGTCGACGAAGGTGCGCGCGAGCTGTGCGAGGCCGTCGAGGTCACGTTCGCGGGACCTCACCTCAAAAATGCCGATGACATCCGCGAGTTACTGACGCTGAAGCCCGGCGTCGCTTTCACGGAGCAGGTCTTCGTCGAGGACGCGCGCCGCATCGTCGCCGCGTACAAGAGCCTCGCGCGACCGTACGTGCAGGCCGACTACGCCGCGTCCACGTGGAACGCCGACCACACGCGGCTCACCGCGCGCTTCCTCATCACCGAGGGCCCCGCGGTCACGTTCGGCGAGATCATCGTGCGCGGCAACTTCACGACGTTCACGCACGTCATCATCGCCGACCTACCGTTCCACGCGGGCGAGCCGTTCGACCTCGCCAAGCTGGAGCAGGGCGAGCGCAACCTGCAGACGCACTTCATCTTCACGTCGGTGCGCATCACCCCGATCGGGCTCGTGTCGCAGCGCACGACCGTCCCCATCCTCGTGACGGTGCGCGAGCGCTACATCGACTACGGCAGCTTCCTCGCGTCGGCCGGCGTGTCGAGCGATCGGCTCCCGTACTACGCGTACGTCTCCGGATCGTACATCTGGTCCAACTTCTTCGGCTTCGGCTCGCAGTTCGAGGTGCGCGGCGATTTCGGCTTCTCGAGGGATGTCTGGGGCGTCCTCGGTCGTTACTCGGACCCACGCGTCTTTGGTCCCAACTGGCGGTTCGACGCGACGGGCTACTGGCGCTCCGAGGTCACGAACCGGCTCGGCGTCATCAAGGTGTACGGCGCGTCGCTGCAGCTCACGCGCTTCCTGTCGACCGCGCTGCGCGTCTACTTCCGCTACGACGACTACAAGTCCGAGAACGCGATCCCCCTCTCGCGTTTGCCGGGACAGAACGATCGCCAGTCCGTCACGGACGACACGCACACCGCGAAGATCAACGTGGGCTACGTGTGGGACAAGCGCGTCGGCGTCGATGGCCTGCCGAGCCCGCTCGCGCCGTACAAGGGCTGGCTCTTGCAGGGCCTCGTCGGCTGGGCGTTCCCAAGCTCGGCGCGCGGCAATGGCTTCGTCGACTTTTTCTCGTCGGACAACAACTTCCTCGTGCTGGCCGCGCAGGCGCTCGTGATCCAGCCGTTCAAGATCCGTACATCGACGTTCTCGTTCCTCGTCAACCTCCGCTACGACGAGGGCATCCCGTTCAGCAGCCCCGCGCTGCCATCGGTGGCGCGCTACTTCGGAGGCGGCGACACCGCGACGCGCGGCTACGACAACGACGAGCTCAAGACCGAGATCATCCGCTCCGGTGTCTCCCCGCTCGGCGGCTCGAGTGGCTTCCGCGTCGTTCCGCAGGGCGGCAACATCCGCATGCTCTCGACGGTGGAGCTGCAGTTCCCCATCGCCAAGAACTTCGTCGGTCTGCCGCTGTCGTGGGTCGGCGCGGTGTTCTACGACGCTGGCGCCATCTTCGACGCGTGGAACGTCCTCGGCAAGCAGGACATCAAGCACTCGATAGGCGTCTCGTTCCTGCGCCTGCTCACGCCCATCGGCGCGATCTCCGTCGAGTACGCGTATCCGCTCGTGCAGGGGCTCACCGAGGAGCGCTGGAAGACGAACCCCTGGTACAGCCACTTCCCTGGCCGCGTGCACTTCAACTGGGGCATCCCGACGGCGAGGTTCTAGTGGCGCACGGGAATCGAACGACGAGTTCAGCGTAATGTTGGAGGACGAACATGGCCGGCATCGATAGCCTCCTCAGGATGGTTCGCGACCATGGCGCGGACGAGCTGCGCCTCGGGACGGATCGCGACCCGCGCATCTTGAAGGGTGGATCGCCGGTGCGCACGAGCATCCCGACGACGAACGACGACTTCCTGCGCATTCTGCTCGAGCCGATGTTCACACCCGCGCTCGAGGCGCAGCTCCGCGCCGAGGGTCGCGTGGAGACCACGCACCAGGCCGCCGGCGACGGTGGATACGTCGTCTCGCTCACTCGCCGCGGCAACCCGGGGCCGACCGATCCGATGCCGTTCGACGTCGTGTTTCGCAAGGGCGCGGCCGCAGCGCCACCCCCTGTGCCCGTCGCTGCGCCGCCGCGAGCCGCAGTGATCGTGGTGCCGCCTGCACCGGCTGTCGCCCGTCCGACGCCTGCCCCGGCGGTCGTTGCATCCGGGGACGTGCTCTCGTTATTGCGTCGCGCCGCACTCACGAACGCGAGCGACCTCCACCTCTGTACCGGCGAGATCCCGTCGCTGCGAATCGACGGGAGCCTCCGCCTCATCGACGGTCCGCCTGCGCGCGTCGAGGCGCTCTTCGAGAGCCTGCTCGACGAGGACGCGATCGAGCAGCTCGATGGCGGCCGCTCCATCGACCGGCTCGTCGATGCCGGTGCCGATGGTCGCTTCCGCGTGAACCTCTATCGCGTGGCCGGCAAGCTCGCCGCAGCGGTGCGCGTCCTGCCGCGTGGCGCGCCGACGGTAGCCGACCTCAACCTGCCACCGGGCATCGAGGACTGCGTGGCGCTGCCGCATGGCCTGGTGCTCGTGTGCGGACCCACGGGCTCGGGCAAGAGCGCGACGCTCGCCGCGCTCGCGGGGGCTGCGCTCGCGAATGCTGCTGCCAGGGGGCAGGGCAAGCTACTCATCACGCTCGAAGAGCCGGTGGAGTACATCATCGCGCCGCGCGCCACCGGCATCGTCAGGCAGCGCCAGATCGGTCGTGACGTGCGCGACTTTCCGGGGGGCCTCCGCGACGCGCTGCGCGAGGATCCCGACATCCTGCTCATCGGCGAGATGCGCGATCCCGAGACCATTGGCCTCGCGATGACCGCCGCGGAGACGGGCCACCTCGTCCTCAGCTCGGTGCACAGCCGCTCCGCCGCCTCGACGGTGGAGCGCATCGTCGACAGCTACCCGCCGGGTCGTCAGACGCAGATCCGCGTGCAGCTCGCGGACGCCTTGCGCGCGGTCATCTCGCAGCGACTCGTGCCCGCGATGCGCGGGGGTCGCGTGCCCGCGGTCGAGATCCTGCGCGGCACCTCCAGCGTCGGCAGCCTCATCCGCGAGGGCAAGACGGCGCAGCTCACCACGGCCATCCAGTCCGGTCGCAAGGACGGTATGGTCCCGCTCGAGCGCAGTCTCGCCGATCTCGTGCGCGCGCAGCAGATCACGCGTGAGGAAGCGCACCACGCCGCCAACGACATCCCGACGCTCATGCAGTTCCTGGGGTAGCCCATGTCCGACCCGCGACGCAGCACCGACCTCGAAGCCGTGGCCCGCGAGACGATGGCCATCGTCGCTGCGGGAGGCTACGCGGCGCCCGATGGCGCGTGGGTCGGCCTCGCCGCGAGCATCCGCGCGGCG
>JBDTCO010000172.1:0-3965 GCA_039923495.1 Polyangia bacterium | reverse complement strand
ACCAGCGCGCCGTCGAGACCGCCGCCAAGGAGCTGCGCATCTCCGCGCCGGATCTCGTCGAGCTCGGTGTCGCGGATCGCCTCATCGGCGAGCCCGACGGCGGCGCGCATCGCGATCCGGCACTCGTGGCGCAGCGCGTGGGCGATGTCATCGCGCAGGCGCTCGGAGAGCTCGGCGCGCTCGACGTGAAGTCGCGGCTCGAGCAGCGCTATCGCAAGTTCCGCGCGATGGGCGCGTACACGGAAGCATAACGTGCCGTCGGCGCCCGATGATCTGTTGCTGCTCCTCGTCGGGTCGGTCGTCGCGACCAGGCTGTTCGCGCTCGTCCTGCGGCGCGGTGCGTTCCGTCAGCACACGGCGTACGTGCTGCTCCTCGGCGGCGATCTCGTGGCGCTCGGTATCGCGCGCTCGCTGCAGAGCAACCTCATCGCGTTCGTGGCCGAGGCTGCGGGCGCGCTGCTCTCGATCGCGCCATTCGTCCTCGACGCTGCCGAGGCCGCGCTCTACCGTCGCGACCGGCTCAAGGGTGCGCTGTGGCTCGCGAAGCTGCGCGAGGTCTTCGTGCCCGGTCAGAGCTCGAGCCAGCGTCGACGCGACCTCGAACAGCGCTGGGCCGCGCACAGCGGTGACTCGGCGCGTGCGATCACGGCGCTGAAGGCGGACATCGGCAAGACGAGCGACGCCGACGAGGCGCAGCGCCTGCGCGTCGATCTCATCCTGCTGCTGTTCGCCACAGGTGATCTGGACGCTGGCCTCGAGCTCGCGCAGCGACACCTCGGCCCCGAGTCGTTCCAGCGCTCGCCGATGCTCACCGCTGCCGTTGGGGCTGCCCTCGCCGCACGCGGTCGGCTCGCGCTCGCACTGCAGCTGCTCTTGCTGCTCGAACACCAGGTTGCCGCCGCACCTGGTCAGACCGACATCCAGACCCAGCTCACGCGCGTGCGCCTCGCGTTCGTCGCTGGCGCAGGGCTCGGCGAGCGGCTGGAGGCGTTGCTCGCGCAGAAGGCCACGCGTAGCGAGCTCTCGTCCATCGAGGTCGAGACGCTCCGTCGCATCGCGCGTGAGGCGCAGTCTCCGGAGACTGAGATCCGCATCGTGGCGGGCCGCGTCGCAGAATGCATGCAGGAGCTCGATGCCCGCGTGTCGGCGCCGGTGCGACGTCGCGCCCCCGTCACACTCCTCATCATCGTCACCAACCTCGTCGTGATGGGCGTCGTGACCGCGCTGCACCTCGGAGATGACGAGCTCGGCCTGGCGCGCGTGGGTGCGCTCTACGGTCCAGCGGTCGCGTCCGGTGAGTGGTGGCGCCTCGTCAGCGTGGCGTGGCTGCACGCGGGACCCTTCCACCTGTTCGCGAACATGTACGCGCTCTATTTCCTCGGGCGCGCCAACGAGGAGCTGCTCGGTTGGCCGCGCTTCGTGGTGGTGTATGCGGTGGCCGCGTTCGGCGGCGCGCTCGCCTCGCTGTGGGCAGACCGCGGCCTCTCCGTTGGTGCGTCGGGCGCCATCATGGGACTCCTCGCCTCCCTGACCGTGATCATCTTCGTGCGGCGCGACAACTTCCATCCGGCCGCGCGGCGCATGCTCCTCGGCAACCTCGTCTTCCTCGGCGTGCTGCAGGCATTCCTCGGGTGGCAGCTCCCGCTCATCGACTCCGCCGCACACGCCGGCGGCTTCGTCGCAGGGCTCGTCGCCAGCCTCGGGCTCAACCCAGGCGGTGACGTCTCTCCACTCGGTCGCCGCCTCGCGATGGCCGCGTCGATCCTCTACGCGCTCGTGTGCCTGGCGACCGTGCCGCTCGTCGTGCGGCGATCGCTCGCCACGACGCTGCTGACGCTGCCGACACACACCGTCGAGCTCGACGGGACCAAGCTCGACGTGCCGCGCGCGTGGCGTCGCGAGGAGCAGCACCTCTTCGATCCGTACCTCGGCATCGAGCTCTCCATCGAGCGCAAGCCCGACGCGATCCACATCCTGTGTCCGCAAGCCGACGATCCGCGCGTCAGGCCCCTGCTCGACCGGATCAGCGCCACCGCCCACCAGGCCCCGTGAAGGAGGATCTGCATGCCCATCTCGAGCAAAGCCGTGGAGCGCGTCGTCGAGGACATCTCGTCGGGCGCCCGCGATCCCAACCATGTCGCGAGCCTCGTCGGTGAGCTGATGCGCGCGCAGCCTGCCGTGGGTCACTACGTGCAGGGCCACGCGCGTGAGCTCACGGTCGAAGGCACGGTCGTCGTGCTGCTCCATGCGGCCGTCATCGTCCGCTGCGTCGAGTCGTCGCGCAGGCAGATGCTGCGCAAGCTCGACTTCCGCGTGCTCGACCTCGCAGCCAGCCAGCCCGGCGCGCTCGCGCTCGAGCCCGCGCTCGGGAGCTACGTCGACAGCAACGTCACCGATGAAGACGCGCTCCTCGGCGGTCCACGTCGAAAGACCGCTCGCGCGATTCTCGACACCATCGCTCGTGCCGCGCTCGCCGATTCCATATAAAATGACGCGATGAGCGCCCTGCGTATTGCTGCCCTGCTCCTGGTGCTGCCGCTCGTCGCGAGCGCGGCGCCGCGGAAGGACCGCGTGGATCCGAAGGTCGAGCAGGAGGGCGAGCGCCTCGAGATCGCGCGCGAGCACTTCATGCGCGCGGAGGCGCTGGCGGACAAGGAACGCCTGGAAGAGGCGCTCGTCGAGTACGAGCTATCGGAGTTCGCGCACCCGAGCCCGTCGGTGACCGAGGCGAAGGCCAGGGTCCGCGCGCGCCTCGACGCGCGACCGCGAGCACAGGTCGTCACCGTGCTCACGGCACAGCCCGTGGCGATCGAGGACCGTCCCCTGCATCGCTTCATCGCCCCGATCGTGCTCGCGCCGCTTGCCTTCGGCAGCCTCGTCGCCGGTGCCGCGCTGCTCGGCACCGAGCGTCGTGACCTCGCGCACCTGCGCGACACGTGCGCCCCCGCTTGCACCTCGAGCGACGTACGACCACTCCGCCTCCGCGAGCCGCTCTCGTATGCGCTGCTGGGCGTCGGCGGCGGGCTCGCCGTCGTCGACGTGATCCTCTGGGTGGTGCTCTCGAAGAAGGGCTCCGGTGATCGCACACGCGCTGCGCTCGAGCCTTCCGCGACGAGCCTGCGGGGGCGCTTCTAGTGCGCGCCGTCTCGCTCGTCGTCTTGCTGCTCCTCTCGTCGTGCACGGACTTCGACGCGCTCACCCGCGGCCACGAGGATCTCGGTGTCGACGCGGCCGTCACGGTCGACGCCGCCGAGGACCTCGCGGAGCCCATCGACGCGGCGCTCGCGATCGACGCCGCGCTCTCGTGCACCGACGTCGCCTGCGGAGGATCGTGCCCCGCGTGCGACGTCGGGGGCGTGTGTCTCGTCGACGGCGACTGCCAGACCGGCGCGTGCATCTCCGGACACTGCGAGCTCGTCTCGGGCCCGCCGAGCTGGCTTGCCGTGGGCACCGCTCCGACCGCTGGCGGCACCGCGCCAATCGCGCGCAACGACCTCATGCTCGGCCTCGGTCCGGACGGCGCGCTGTACGCGATGGGCGGCCACGACAGCTCGAACACCACGCTCGACACCGTCGAGCGACTCGACACCACGAACACCTGGGCGACCTCGAGCAACCTTCAGAAGAAGCGCGCGCTGGCGGGCGTGGTCTCGACGCCGTCGTACCTCGCCGTGCTGTACGGGATCGGCACGAGCATGGCACAGCAGAGCGTGGAGTCGATCGCGAGCACGTCGATGTTCCAGACGCAGAGCAACCTCGCGGCCGTCTTCCTCGCGCCCGGTGCCGCCATCGGCAGCGATGGTCGCATCTATGTGTTCGGCGGGACCGATACCCCGGGCAACGCGATCACCACCGCGCAATCGTTCCTGCTGGGTGACACCAACCTCGTCACGGTCGCCTCGCTCGGCACCGCGCGCGCGCGCCTCGCGGCTGCGACGGGCAGCGACGGGCGCATCTACGCGATT
>JBDTCO010000171.1:0-11422 GCA_039923495.1 Polyangia bacterium | reverse complement strand
ACTTCGATGTCGCGGTCGCGCCCGGGGTCGACGAGGTGCTCATCGGTCCCGCGCTCGACACGCTCGAGAAGCAGTGGACCGAGGCCGGCGGCGATCTCGGCGAGCAGCCGGCAGGTCCGATCCGCGTCGAGATCTACGGCGACATCTCGGACCTCGCGAAGGTGTCGCCGCTCACCGTCGCCGAGATCGAGACGTCGGGGACCATCGCGCTCTGCAAGTACAACAGACTCATGGCCACCTCGCCGCGCGCGCTCGTCGCGGGCTACCCGTGGCTCGACACGCTCTCCCACGAGCTGACGCACTACCTCGTCACGCGCGCATCGCACGACACCGTGCCGATCTGGCTGCACGAGGGCATCGCGAAGATGGAGGAGACGCGCTGGCGGGCACCGTTCGGCGGCACGCTCTCGCCGGCCCAGGAGCACCTGCTCGCGACGGGTCTGCGCGATGGTCACCTCATCACCTTCGCGCAGATGCACCCGTCGATGGCGCTGCTCCCGTCGCAGGAGGACGCGGGGCTCGCATTCGCCGAGGTGACCACGGCGCTGCAGCGCATCACGGAGGGTCGCGGGCCGGCGGCGCTGCGCAAGCTCATCGGCGCCTTGCGCGATGGTGCCGACATCAACCACGCGGTGCTCGCCGTGACGGGCGAGACGTTTCCGGCGTTCGAGAAGAGCTGGCGCGCGTGGCTCAAGACGCGCGGCTACAAGCTGCACCCGGAGCTCGGCATGGCGCACCTGCGCTTCAAGCGCGATGGTGCCGGCAAGGGGGGCAACGACGACAGGGACGAGGAGGCCTTCGATACGAAGCCAGGTACCGCTCGCGAGCAGAAGGCGCGTAGCCACGTGCGCCTCGGCACGATGCTGCGCGCGCGCGGGCGTCTGCAGGCCGCAGCGACGGAGTACGAGCAGGCCACGGCGATCTTCGGACCCGGTCACCCCGAGGTCGCGGGGCGCCTCGGGCGCACCTACCTCGAGCTCCACGCGTGGGACAAGGCGATCGCGAGCGCACGGCCCGGCATCGAGCGTCGACCCGAGTCGGCAGGCCTCAAGGTCACCGTCGGTCGCGCGCTCCTCGAGAAGGGTGACGACGCCGCCGCTCGCCCGTACCTCGAAGGCGCGCTCGCCGTGAACCCGTACGATCCGCAGACCCGTTGCGGGCTGCAGAAGGTCTACGCGGCGCTCCACGATCCGCGCGAGGCAGTCGAGGCGGCCGCCTGCAAGCAGGTCTCGGCGCACTGAGCGCGGATCGACAGGCTACAGCAAGGGCAAGACGAGCCCGGCCATGAAGACCTTGCTCTGGATGCCGACCCACGGGACGAAGGACGAGCGCGGCACGAAGTAGCGGTACAGATCGATGAGCGCGGGCGCCATGACGCTGAGGCTCACGCGCCACGGGGAGACGCCGAGCGCGCGGGACATGGATGCCACGTCGCTCTGATCGGGGAAGCCCTTCGGGTGGGCGGACTGCACGAAGCCGCTGATGGCGTAGCCGAGCTCGAGCCCGATATCGACGAGGAGGACGCCCTTCATGAACGGGGCGTGGCGGCTGCGGATGCGCGGCGAGATGGAGAGGATGAGCTCGGAGCTGAGATCGTTGACGACGAGGCCGGCCGACGCGATCGCGTACTCTTCGGCGTGCGAGAGCGGGCCGCAGCACGGCTGGATGGCGAAGAAGTAGAACGGGCCGGTCTTCGTGGTGTGGAAGGTCGGGTGGTGCAGCGTCATGAGGTCCGTGACGATGTGGCCGAGCTCGTGGCCCACGAAGCCGCTCGTGGCACCCAGCGCCAGCCAGGCGAAGTCCGAGAACTTATGGAAGTCGCGCTCGGGCGCGAGCGTCGGGCCGTGCTCGTCCGCGCGCGCGCTCGAGCCCGAAAACGTGCCCATCAGCAGCGAGCACAGCGCGATCGACGCGCTCGTGCGTATCCAGCTGCTGTGCATCCGACGATGGAAAACGTGAGCCAAGCGGCCGGCATCGTACGACTTCGGCCCGGTCCACGCCACGGCATCGTCGATGGACGGAATGCGCGCACGTTCCTATACTTTAATGATCTGTAACGATGGCGTGCTCGCGCGCCCGACGCCCCCACCCTCCCAGGCCCCAGGAACTCCCCAAATGGATTTGTTCGATCGGTCGCGCAAGGTGACAAAGCCGCTCGTCGTCGCCATCAGCCTCTTCGCGGCGCTCTTCCTCACGTGGTCGCGTCGCGGGCCCGACGGGAAGGACAGGCTGTCCCTCGGGCAGGAGACCAGCGCCGCGCAGAAGGACGACAAGCCGTACGACCTGACGGCGCTGCGCATCTTCAACAACACGGTGCTGCGCATCAACGAGGCGTACGTCGATCCGACGCGCATCGACCCGAAGGGCATGCTGCTGGCCGCCCTCGATCAGGTGCAGAAGTCGGTCGCCGAGGTGCTCGTCGAGCCATCGGCCGACAAGAGCAAGGTCACCGTTCGCGTCGAGACGGCCACGCGCGACTTCCAGACCTCGGACGTCGACTCGCCGTGGACGCTCGCCGCGCGCATGCGCGAGATCTTCCGCTTCATCGCGCAGAACCTCCCGCCCGGCATGGATCGCGAGACGGTGCGCAACATCGAGTACGCGGCCGTCAACGGCATGCTCGGCACCCTCGATCCCCACTCCACCCTGCTCGACCCGACGATGAACGCGGAGATGAAGATCCAGACGCGCGGCTCGTTCGGCGGCCTCGGCATCGTCATCGCGATCCGCAAGGGCGCGCTCACCGTCATCAAGCCGATGCCGGGCACGCCCGCGGGCAACGCCGGCGTCAAGCGCGGTGACCGCATCGTGCGCATCGGTCGCGAGTCCACGGTGAACATGGCGCTCGAGGACGCGGTCGGTCGTCTGCGCGGCGAGCCCGGTACCCCCGTCGAGCTCTACCTCGAGCGGCCCAGTGATCCGCCCGGCACCCCCGCCAAGAAGTTCTCGCTCGTGCGCGCCGAGATCAAGACGCGCACCGTCGACGCACACATGCTCAAGAACGGCGTGGGCTACATCAAGCTGCACGGCTCGTTCGCCAACACGTCCGACGGCGAGCTGCGCGTCGGCCTGCAGGAGCTCAAGAACAAGGGCATGAAGTCGCTCGTGTTCGATCTGCGCGCCAACCCGGGCGGGCTCCTCGATCAGGCCATCAAGGTCGTCGACGAGTTCGTCGACACGGGCACCATCGTCTCCACCGTCGGCTTCGCGAACAAGCAGCGGGAGGACAAGCGCGCCACGTCCGGCGGCGAGGTCCCGCACATCCCCGTCGCGGTGCTCGTCAACCACGGCTCCGCATCGGCCTCCGAGATCGTCGCGGGCGCCCTCAAGAACCTCGATCGCGGCGTCATCATCGGCACGAAGACGTTCGGCAAGGGCTCCGTGCAGGTCGTCTACGAGAACGAGGCCGACGGCTCCGCGCTCAAGCTCACCATCGCGCAGTACCTGACCCCCGGTGACGTCAGCATCCAGTCGGTCGGCATCACGCCGGACGTCGAGCTCGATCGCGTCGCCGTCGACAAGGACAAGGGCGTGTGGCTCTTCCGCGACTGGAAGGGCATGAGCGAGTCCGAGCTCGACGCGCACCTCGAGTCGAAGAACGCGATCTCGGGCGACAAGCCCTTCGAGACGCTGAAGTACATCACGCCCGATGCGCCGAAGAAGCTGAAGAAGGACCTGCTCCGCGACGACACGAAGACCGCCGATGCTGCCGATGAGGACGACAAGCTCGACGACGATCTCGAGGCCGACGACGACAAGTTCGTCGAGGACTTCGAGATCCAGTTCGCGCGCGACCTCGTCTCGCAAGCGAAGGGCTGGCACCGTCGCGAGGTCCTCGCCTCGTCGAAGCCGTTCTTCCAGAAGCGAGAGCAGGAGCAGCAGGCCCACGTCGTCGACGCGCTCAAGAAGATCGGCGTCGACTGGACCTCTATCAACAGTGGGGCTACCCCCGCGGGCGACGCATCCGGCAAGCCCGCGGGCGAGCCGAACCTCGTCGCCAGCATCAGCACCGACAAGCCGAAGAACGAGGTCAAGGCGGGCGAGGTCATCAAGCTCACCACCAAGGTCACGAACAAGGGCACCGGCCCTGCAGGTCAGCTGCGCGCGATGCTGAAGGGCGACGACGGCCTCTTCGAGGGTCGCGAGTTCGTGTTCGGCCGCGTGAACCCGGGCGAGACGCGCAGCTTCACCGTCAGCGTGAAGGTGCCGCAGGACGCCCTCGATCGCACCGACCCGCTCTCTTTGGACTTCACCGAGGAGCTCGGCCGCAAGACGAAGATCGACTCCGACGGCATCACGCTGAAGGTCGACGGCCCGCCGCGCCCCGTGTTCTCGTACGCCTACCAGCTCGTCGACGACCAGGGCTCAAGCAACGGCGACGGCCTCGCGCAGAAGGGCGAGAGCTGCCGCCTCCACGTCACGGTCCGCAACATCGGCCAGGGCAAGGCGCCCGACGCGATCGCGCAGCTCCGCAACCTCTCGGGTGACGGCCTCTTCTTCAACAAGGGGCGCTTCCCGCTCGGCCTCATCGAGCCCGGTCAGACCAAGACGATGGACTTCACCTTCGACGTGAAGCCCGAGCTCGAGGGCAACCAGTTCCGCGTCGAGCTCTCGGTCTACGACGAGGTGCTGCACGAGTACGTGCAGGACAAGCTCTCGTTCCCGACGTACCCGGCCGTCGCCACGAGCACGCGCACCGGCGTGGTCGAGCTGACGGCCGACTCCAACGTCGAGACCGGCGCGTCGCGCGAGGCCTCGGTCATCGGCACGGTCAAGAAGGACACGCTGCTCAAGGCCACCGCGAACGCGGGCGAGTTCGTGCGCGTGGAGCTCGACGGTCGTCCGGGCTACGTGCTCAAGACCGCGGTCAAGGACGCGACCGGCACGCCGAACCCTGCCGCGTTCGCGCAGGCGTGGCAGGTGTCGCCGCCGACCCTCACGCTCAAGGAGGTCGCGGGCCTCACCGAGAGCGACAAGATCCACATCGGCGGCCGCGCGAAGGACGGGACGAAGGTGTCGGACGTCTATGTCTTCGTGTCCAACCGTCGCGCGAAGATCGATCGCCGCAAGGTGTTCTACCGCTCGAACCGCGGCGGCAAGGACAGCAAGGACATGAGCTTCGACACCGAGATCCCGCTGTGGCCCGGCGCGAACGTCGTCACGGTCGTCGCGCGTCAGTCCACGTCGGTGCAGTCGCAGGACACGCTCATCGTGCAGCGCGGCGGCACGCACGACGTCGCACACGCGAAGCCGATCGCCGCCAATCCAAACAGCCCTGCCGGCAACCCCACCCAGACGGTGCCCGAGCTGCGCAAGCCGCCGACCAAGTAGTCAGTCGCGCTCGAGGTGCGTCGTCAGCGCCTCGAGCGCGAACAGCAGCACCGCTAGCTTCTGCGGCGTCAGCACCACGAGCGGCACCGTCGCGACGAGCTCGCCCGCTTCCACTCGCACCTCCTCGGCGCCTGCCGCGAACAGCGACTGCAGGCGCGCCACGGCCTCCACCCAGCGCGTCGATCCCACCGGATGAAACCAGCGCAGGCCCTCCTGCTGCTCGAGCGGCGCCGCCGCGCGCGCCCACAGCTGCGAGGCCTTCGAGAGCTTCGCCGAGGCGCGCACCTGGTCCGGCCCGAGTTGCACGCGCACCTCGTGCACGTCCAGCGAGCCGACGAGGCTCCAGCGCGAAAGGCGCGTCTCGGCGCGGCCCGAGCGCAGGTCGCCCCAGAAGACCCACGCGGGTGCGAGGAAGAAGTGGCCCAGCCAGTCCGTGCCCTCTGGCGCCTGCTGCGCGCGGAGGTCCGTGCGACCCGCGAGCACCTCGGCCACGGCGGCAGCATCCGGGAAGTCGGTCCCCCACAGGCGCATCGGCCGCTCGGCGAAGTACGCCTGACGAAAGCTCCACATGCCGAGCGCGACCACAACCGCACACGCGGCGACGAGGAGGATGGCGGTCATGACGTCATCGTATGTCGTTCGTCACACGGGAGGGCGTGGCCGCGGGAAGAACAGGCGAGGCGCGATGCGCTCCGCGCTCGAGCGGTCAGCTACCGCTGCCCTGGCACGTCCCGTTGCTGCAGCCGTTGTCGCAGGTGGTGAGGGTGTAGCCGCAGACGAAGTTATGCGACCACACGAAGCCTGTCGCGAGGCGCTTGTCGTCGAGGCACTTCTTGTCGGTGTGACCGCCGCAGTCGAAGCTCGCGCTGTGGCACTCGGTGGTCACTTCCTTGCCGACACACACGGGCAGGTCGATGCCTGCGCGACCGTCGGCGTACTGATCGACGAGGGCGCAGACCTCGTTCTCCGCGCAGTCGGTCGAGGTCGTGCAGCCGAGCAGGCAGCCCGAGAGGTTGTAGCCGGGGAGACACTGATCGGCGCCCGGGCACGGCGGACACGCCAGCGTGCAGTTGCCGACGGACGCGTCGCTGGCGACGGGCGTCGCGCCGCCACCGCACGCCGCGAGCAAAACCAACAAGACGAGTAATCGCATCTCGCGATGCTATCAGGTCGGTGGTGTATCGAGCTTGGGCAGCCGTCGCTGCAGCGCCTCGAGCGGCTCGAGGCGGCCTGCGAAGAGATCGTGCGTGACGAGCTTGATGCGGGCGGTGCGGCCGCGGTCGATGACGAGCACCGTGCGGCGCCACGTGCGCTCCACGCGGATCTTCGTGATGGTGTTCCAGGGCATCGCCTCGCCGCCGGCATGGAGCGCGATGTCGTCGATCTTCGCGTGCGAGGCCACGCGGCCCGCGAGGCGCGAGAGCCAGGGCAGCAGCGCGCACAGCATCGCGAGGCCGACGAGCAGGCCAGTGACGGCGAAGTGCTTCACGTAGACCGCGTAGCCGATGTAGCCGAGCGGGCTGGCCGCCACGACAGCCGAGAGCACGAGCGGCACCGGCAGTCCCTTCATGCGCAGCTCGATCACGGTGCCATCCCCGGCACCTGGCGGTCGTTGCGCAGCAAGAAGCTGTACCACGGAGCCGACAGCCCCTCGACGCGCACGCCGACGTAGCGATAGCCGCGCTGCGCCCACTCCGCGGCCTCGCCGGGCGAAGGGCGAAATGGTTGCCGGTCGTAGGCGGGGCTGCAGCAGCGGTAGTAGTTGCTCGTGATGATCGTCGGGTGCTTCGAGAGCTGGTACGCGAGCGGCGCGTACTTCTGGTGGCCCGGGCGGTTCGACTGCGCCTTGACCGCGTGCGCGATGTGCGCGTCGGAGAGCCCGTAGCAGTCGAGCGACGGGATGCGGCTGTAGTACACCTGCGCGCCCGCGCCACCGACGGCGGCGTAGTCGTCGTCTTGGCGGTGGGCGCCGAACCACTTGCCGATGGCGGCGCGGTCGGCCGTGTACCAGCGCAAGAAGCCGGGCGTGTCGATGCCGCGATCGGCGCCGATGATCTCGTAGCGCTTCGTGAGCGGGTAGGCGTGCGCGACATGGAGCGCGAGGAGCACGACCGTCGCGGCGATCGCAAGCGGGCGGCCGCGCGACGCCATCGCATACAGCGCCGCGACGCACAGCGAGAACAGCAGCGGTACGACCGGCATCGCGAAGCGGAACAGCCCCATGAAGTCACCACCGACCGACGCGATGTAGACGTAGAACACGGCGGTGAGGAACAGCACGTACGCGGACGCACGCTGCAGCGCGACCTGACCGCGCGTCACGAGGAGCCCCACGACGATGACGACGATCGCGAGCGGCGTGTGCAGCGCCTCGCCCATGCGAAAAAGGTAGTACGCGCCCTGCCCCCAGGTGCCGCTGCCGCCGGAGGCCTTGATGTAGAACGTGTTCGGCAGCCACCAGCCGTAGTACGCGTGGCGCCACAGCACGTGCGGCGCCACGAGCACGACGAAGCCCGCGAGCGCGAGCCAGTCGCCGCGCGCCGGCAGACGACGACGCATCGCGAGCACGACGACGCGGTGAAGGCCCGTGAGCGCGAAGAAGAGGATGCCCTCGGGACGCGTCAACGCCGCGAGGCCGAACAGCAGGCCCATGCCGAGATCCGGCGCGCGGTCGTCGAGGTGCGTGGCGAGGTAGCGGGTGGCCGCGGCGGTGAAGAAGAACGTGAACATCGCCGTCTCGAGCCCACCCGAGGACCAGCACGCGTAGCCGGGCGAGCTGCACAGGAACAGCGCGGGCAGCGCGAGCCAGACGCCATCGACGCGCAGGATGCGCAGCACGCGGACGGTGACGAGCATCGAGCCGAGGCCGAACGCGGTGCCGAGCACGCGTGACATGAGCTCCGGCTGGAGCCCGACCTTCATGAGGCCGGCGAGCAGCACGGTCCACAAAAAGTTGGTGTAGCCCTCGACGCGCTCGCCCAGGTTGAAGACGAGCTGCCCCTTCTCGGCGAGGTTCCGCGCGTAGACGAACGAGATGTACGCATCGTCGGTGACGAAGTTCCAGACGAGCGTGTGCGCGACGAACGCGAGGGCGCTTGCGACGAGCAGCGCGACGACGAGGGGCCGGTTCTTCATCGGAGCTGGGGACGGTAGCGACAACCTCCGACGACGACAACCCTCGTGTGTATGCTTCGGCCTCCAGCCCGAGGTGAGCCCTGTACCTGTCGTTCGCATGCGCCAGCCTCCTCCTCGCGTCCGTCGCCCACGCCGAGCCACCGCGGGCGCTCGCGTGCGTCGCGCGGCACTATGGGTCGACGCTGATGCACGACGACGGCACGTGGACCGCCGTGCTTCCCGACGGCACGCGCCTCCCGTGGGACGACGGTCGGAAGAAGACGCTCGACGAGGCGCTCGCGTCACCGGACCTCGAGGACACACTCGCGCGCCCGTATCGACGCGGGCCGATCCGCGCCATCGTCGACCCCGGCGATGATCCCGGTCGCGTGCGCGTCGATGCGCTGTTCCGGGTGGCGTACCCGCGCGCCGGCATCACGACGCTCCACTTCTTCGGACACCGGCTGCGCGTGCACGCGAAGGTCGTGGCACCGCTCGAGCGCGTCGCCGCACGCCTGCGTGCCATCGACGTGGGCCCTTGGATGCAGAAGCTCTCGGGCACCCTCGTCGTCCGTAACATCGCCGGCACCACCCGACCGAGCAGCCACAGCTACGGCATCTCGCTCGATCTCGACAGCGCGCGCACGCAGTTCTGGCGCTGGGATCGTCCGCCGCACTGGCACAACACCGTGCCGCAGGCGATCGTCGACGCGTTCGAGGCCGAAGGCTTCATCTGGGGAGGCCGCTGGTACCATTACGACACGATGCACTTCGAGTACCGCCCCGAGCTCCTCGATCCCGCCTGCGAGCTCCGATGAAGAAGCGCAGCACGCTGTTCGTCGTCGCCACCCTCATCTGCGCGTTCGTGTACGCGCTGCCATCGCTGGCCGATCGCCACCTCAACAAGGTCCGGCGGCAGAAGGACCGGCCATCGGCCGAGGCGAAGGCGCTGCACGCGACCCTGCGCATCGTCGATCTGCACGCCGACTCGCTCATGTCGCCGCGCAACCTCGAGAAGCGCTCGTCGGTCGGGCACGTCGATCTGCCGCGCCTGCGCGAGGGCAACGTGACGCTGCAGGGCTTCGGGCTCGTCACGCAGGTGCCGCGCGGCATGAACATGCAGAGCAACGACGATCGCTCCGATCTGATGCGCTGGGTCGCGATCGCCGGCCGCTGGCCCATCGCCACGTGGACGAGCCCGCTCGCACGCGCGCTGTACCAGTCGCAGAAGCTCGCGGCGCTCGACGGGGTGCTCGTGGTGCGCAGCCGTGACGATCTCGCGCAGCTCCTCGAGCGCAAGAAGACGAACCCCGCGCTCATCGGTGGCCTCCTCGGTATCGAGGGTGCGCACGCGCTCGAGCAGAAGCTCTCCAACCTCGAGGTGCTGTGGAGCGCTGGCGTTCGCGTCGTCGGGCTCGCGCACTTCTTCGACAACCACTGGGCCGGCTCCGCGCACGGCGTCCACAAGGGTGGCCTGAGCGCCGACGGTCGCGCCCTGCTCGCCGCCATCGAGCAGAAGGAGATGATCGTCGACCTCGCGCACGCCTCGCCGCAGACCATCGACGACGTGCTCGCGCTCGCCACGCGGCCGCCGATCGTGTCGCACACCGGCGTCGCGGCCACGTGCCCGGGCCCACGCAACCTCACCGACGATCAGCTGCGCGCGATCGCCGGCAAGGGCGGGCTCATCGGCATCGGGTTCTGGGACATCGCGACCTGCGGCAAGGATCCCGCGTCCATCGCGCGCGCGATCGTGCACGCGGTCGCCATCGCTGGCGTCGATCACGTGGCGCTCGGCTCCGACTTCGACGGCGCCGTCACCACACCGTTCGACGCCGCCGGCCTCGTGTACGTCACCGACGCGCTGCTCCGAGCCGGCGTGGATGCGGGCACCATCCGCAAGGTCATGGGTGAGAACGCGATCGCGCTGTTCTCGCGTATCCTTCCGGCCCCGGGGTCCGCCGGAAAATGAACTCACGCCCGACCCGAGATTCCTCGCGAGATCCCTGGCTGTGGACCGCGACGATCTTGCTCGCCATCGCGTCGCTGTTGCCGGTGTGGTGCCCGCGTCTCCTGCCCATGCTCGATCAGCCGAACCACCTCGCGGCGATCCAGATCTGGAACAAGCTGTCCGATCCGGCGTGGGGCCTGCAGCGCTTCTACGCGCCGTCGACGGTGCCGGTGCCGTACTGGGGCTACTACTTCCCGGTTCACGTGCTGTCGCCGCTGTTCGGGGTCGAGACGGCGAACAAGCTCTTCCTCAGCGTGTACGTGCTGTCGGTGCCCGCGTCGGTCGCGTACCTCGCGCGCAGCCTCGGCCGCAGCGGCTGGGTGTGCCTGCTCGTGTTTCCCCTCGCGTTCAACCACAGCTGGGCGTGGGGCTTCCTCTCGTACGTGCCCGGCATGCCGCTCGTGCTGTTCTCGCTCGGCCTGCTCGTGCGCTACTTCCGGGCGCCGACGAACCTGCGGCTCGCCGCGTTCTTCGGCGCGCTCACCGCGACCTACTTCATGCACGTCCTCCCGTGGATCGCGCTCGGTGCGCTCGCGACGCTGTACGTCGTCGGACAGCCGCGCCCCTTGCGTCGCTCGCTGCCGGTGGCCGGTGTGCTCTCCGTGTCGCTGCTGTTCGCGGTGTGGAACACGCTCTACTGCGCCAGCACCCACCGCACCGTCGATGGGCACCTGCGCGTGCAGGCTGGCTGGATCCCCATTCTGCAGGTCGTGCGCGAGCTGCCATCACGGTTGCTCGTTCAGTGGGACAGCGGACACGTCGCGAACATCGTCACGGTGATCCTGCTGCTCTCGCTCTGCGCGCTCGCGTACGGGGGGCGCAGCGAGCCGCGCTCCGGCAGCTCGTTCATCGAGCGGTGGTTTCCGGATCTGTGCGCGGTGCTGATGGTCGCCGCGTATCTCTTTCTGCCCGTGAAGCTCGTGAAGCCGGCGTGGATCTGGTTCGTGAACACGCGCTACGTCGCGC
>JBDTCO010000170.1:0-13435 GCA_039923495.1 Polyangia bacterium | reverse complement strand
GCGATCTCTTCGAGCAGCTCGGCCTTTCGTGCCGCGTTCACGATCGTACCGAGCACGCGACCGGTGAGCTTGCCGCCCGCGATCTCGAGCGTGTTGGCGTGCGCGTAGTCGAGTCCGAGCCGGGACTTGAGCGCCTCGGCCGCGAAGGAGAACCCGCCCGAGATCACCGCGACGCGATAGCCGAGCCGCTTGAGAACGCGCACCAGCACCTCGGCGCCGTCGGTGAGCGGCAGGTTGGCCGCGAGCTCCGCGAGGACGCGCTCGTCGAGCCCCTGCAGCATCGACACGCGGCGACGCAGCGATTCGTCGAAGTCGAGCCGACCTTCCATCGCGGCCTCGGTGATCTTGCTGACCTCGCCGACGACGCCGTGCATGCGCGCGAGTTCGTCGATGATCTCGATCCGGATGAGCGTGGAGTCCATGTCCAGCACGACGAGGCGCTTGGCGCGGCGGTAGAGACCCTCACGCTGGAGCGCTATGTCGCAGGCGTGACGTGTCGACACGGCGAGTAACTGGCGTCGGAGCGCGTCGGGGTCCACGCCGGTCGGCAACGACGCGACGATCTCGACGCAGGAGAGCGCGGTGTCCGAGAGCGGCAGGATGCGCTCGATGTTCGCGTGCGCGACGGCGAGCACGGAGGCGACGTCACCAAGGTGCGACGCGCCGAGCTTCTCACCGATGAGCGTGATGACCCAGCGGACGACGGAGACGGCCTCTTCACCTACGGGGCGCGACGTCGTCCGCAGACCATGGTCCGTCGCCGCCTGACCGAGCTGCGCCACGAGCTCGTCGTCCTCACCGTGGAGCACGAGGCACAGCGTGAGCTGACCGCGCACGACGATCTGCTCGACGTCGGCGACGCTCGCCCGACCGCGCTGCCCGGCGGCCTGCTGCACCACGAGCATGAGCGCTGCGACGATGCCGGGGTGATCGGGCCCCGTGACGGTGATGAGCAGCGGCATGCGCGAGCCAGAGTATCGGAACGAAAGGCGCGGTACCATGAAACCGTGAGCCCGAGCGGCATCGTGCACGCGCGCACCTTCGACGAGCTCGTCGAGTCCGAGCGCGCGTTCGACGATGCGGTTCGCGGCAGCGCCGATCTCGACGGATTCTGCAGCGGCCATGCGTTCTCCGTCGCGGCATTCGCTGGCCTCCTGCCGGGTCGAGAGTCGAGGGTGTACGAGGTCGACGGCGCCGGGTGGCTCGCGTTCGCCCGGCGCCACGCTTCGTTGTTCGGCGATCCGGAGCCGCGCGAGCTGTGGGAGCCGTACGAGGCGATGTGGGGCCTCGGCTGTCCGATCGTCGGCAGCGACGTCGAGCTACTCGGGCTCGCGCTCGCCGAGGTCCTTCACCGCGAGGCACCGACCGCAACCGTGCTCTGCTGCGGGCTGCGCGCGGGTGCGATGCGTACCGCTGCGGTGGCCGCGGCGCTATCCCCGACGCATCGACTCCTGCAGGGCACGACGACGGTCCGCCAGGTCGCGTCGCTCGAGGGCGGCGAAGACGGCTTTCTGGCGCGGCGATCGTCGCGCTTCCGAGCGAACCTCCGCCGCGCGCTGCGCGATGCCGATGCTCGTGGCCTCGTTCACGAGCGGCACGTCCCGGACGAGGCGGGCGTGCGCTCGCTCTACGCTCGCGCGGTCAGCGTCGACGATCGCTCATGGAAAGGTCTTGCGAACGAGGGCCTGCGCGGCACGGGGCTCCACGACTTCTACGCCGACATGCTCCCGCGGCTCGCGCGACACGGCACGCTCCGCATGCACTTCCTCGTCGAGCACACCGCGCTCGGCCCCGTCGACGTGGGCTACCTCTTCGGAGGGCTCGCGCCCGGCAACCCGCTCGCGCCCGGCTCCACGTTCCGCGGCCTCCAGTTCGCGTTCGCCGAGGGCCACGAGCAACAGTCGCTCGGAAATATCGCGCAATATCGCGCGGTGGAATCGCTGTGCGCCGAGGGTGTCCAGCGGTACGACCTGGGCACGCAGGTCGACTACAAGCGCAGCTGGGGCGAGCTGACTGACGAGACCCTGAGCATCATCGCGACCCCGCGCGGTACGCGTGGACCGCGGCCTTGACTCTGGGTTACGATGCCAGCTCCTCGTGAGCCGCGAACACGCACAGCGCCCTACCCAGGCATCCGCCTGGTCTGGATTGCGAGTCGGTCTCGACCTCGTCGCGATCGCGCGCATGCAGGAGTCGCTCGATCGGTTCGGTGATCGCTTCTACCGGCGCGTCTTCACCCCTGCGGAGATCGCCTATTGCGAGAGTTCGCCGGCGGAGCGCACGCGTCGCTACGCCGCTCGCTACGCCGCGAAGGAAGCCGCGTGGAAGGCCCTCTCGCTCGACGACACCGGGCACGCGTGGACTGCCATCGAGGTCGTGCGACAAGACCACGGCGTCAGCGTGGTGCTCCACGATCCACTCGCCGCGCGTGCGCTCGCTCGGTGCACCACGGCCATCTCCGTCAGCATCACACACGAGGCAGGCTACGCGGCCGCCGTCGTGCTCGCTCACACCGCGCCGCCGGGGCACTGAGCTCGTAGCAGGCCAGGCCAAGAGACCAGGAAGATCGAACATGCCCACGCCCGACCAGATCAACGCCGACATCCGCGCCATCCTCCGCGAGCACGCGAGGCTCGCCGCCGACGCCGACACCCTCACTGACGACGCCGATCTGTACGCCGCCGGCATGACCTCGCATGCGAGCGTGAACCTCATGCTCGCGCTCGAGGACAAGTTCGAGGTCGAGTTCCCCGAGCGCATGCTGCGCCGCCGGGCCTTCGAGAACATCGCGGCGATCCGCGAAGCCATCGAAGAGCTCACGGCGGGTCGCTGACGTGCTCGCTGTCAAGAGTACGTACGCCGAGACGGCACGCACCATCGGTCGCGAGGTCGCGGGCGTGTTCGCCGACGACGTCGATCGCAAGGCCCGCTTCCCGCAAGAGTCGATCGATGCGCTGAAGCAGGCCAAGCTGCTCACCGCCTACGTGCCCGTCGAGTACGGCGGCATGGGCTGCTCCGTCGAGGAGCTCGCTGCCATCTGCTTCGAGCTGGGCCAGCACTGCGCCAGCTCCGCGATGGTATTCGCGATGCACCAGATCCAGGTCGGTTGCATCGTCCGTCACGGCGCTGCGCACGAGCCGTTCCGCGCGTACATGCGCGAGATGGTCGAGAAGCAGCTGCTCCTCGCCTCGGCCACGACGGAGCTCGGCATCGGCGGTGACGTTCGCTCGAGCCTCTGCTTCGTCGATCGTCGCGGCGACGACTTCCACCTGGAGAAGAACGCGCCGGTCATCTCGTACGGCGACTACGCCGACGCCGTGCTCGCCACCGCGCGCCGCACCGCCGACGCGTCCGCGAACGATCAGCTCATCGTCGTGTGTCGCAAGGACGGCGGCAAGACGACGCTCGTGCAGCAGAGCACCTGGGACACGCTCGGCTTCCGCGGCACCTGCTCGAACGGCTACAAGCTCACCGCCGACGGTCCGGCCACACAGATCCTGCCCACCGCATACGGCGAGATCTCCGCGCAGACGATGCTGCCGTTCTCACACATCGTGTGGACGTCGCTGTGGCTGGGCATCGCCACCGACGCCGTCAACCGCGCTCGCTCGGCCGTCCGCGCCGCCGCTCGCGCGAAGCCGGGGACGCAGCCGCCGGCCGCGATGCGTCTCGCCGAGGTGTTCGCGCAGCTCGCCATCATGCGCAGCTACGTGGAAGACACCATCCGCGCCTACACGAGCGTGATGAACGACGCCGAGGAGATGTCGTCGCTCGGCTACGCGCTGCGCATGAACATGCTGAAGGTGAACATCTCCCGCATGCTCATCGACGTCGTTGGCGCCGCCCTCACCATCTGCGGCATCCAAGGCTACAAGAACGACTCCAAGATCTCAGTCACGCGGCACCTGCGCGATGCGCACGGCGCCGAGCTGATGGTCGCGAACGACCGCATCCTCTCCGCGAACGCATCCATGCTGCTCGTCTTCAAGGACGAGTAGCCTTCCAACCGAGGACATCGATGCTCAACACCGACGACGACGCGCAGCGAAAATATCTGGACGCTTTGATCGGGAAGGGTCACTTGATTGCCACGGGTGAGCCCGGCGTGTTCGGTCGCGGTCGCGACTTCGAGCGCGTGGTGAACGCGGTCGACGACGCCGTCACGCGGCTCGGCGCGAACGATCCCGACGTCGACGTGTGGCGCTTCCCGCCCGTCGTGACACGCAAGACGTTCGAGAAGTCGGGCTACATGGGCTCGTTTCCGACGCTCGCGGGCGTCGTGCACAGCTTCGTCGGAGGCGAGCGCGAGCAGATGAAGCTGCTCGGCGAGGTCGAGGGCGGCGGCGACTGGTCGAAGAGCTTCCCCGCGACCCACGTGTGCCTGACGCCAGCGGCCTGCTACCCCGTCTACCCCGCCGTCGCCGCCGCCGGTCCGCTCGGCCCCAACGGTCGCACCGTCGACGTGCAATCGTACTGCTTCCGTCACGAGCCCTCCGACGATCCAGCACGCATGCAGATGTTCCGTCAGCGCGAGCACGTGCGCATCGGCACACCAGAGGTCGTCCAGGAGTTCCGCCAGCGCTGGCTCGAGCGCGGCGTGCAGCTCATGAACAAGGACCTCCAGCTCCCCGGCGGCCCGGACATCGCGAACGATCCGTTCTTCGGTCGAGGCGGCAAGATCCTCGCGCAGAACCAGCGCGAGAACGCGCTCAAGTTCGAGATCCTGATCCCGATCACCTCCACCGAGAAGCCCACCGCCTGCGTGTCGTTCAACTACCACCAGGACCACTTCGGGCACCTCTTCGGAATCAAGCAGGCCGACGGCAGCGAGGCACACACGGCGTGCTTCGGCTTCGGCCTCGAGCGCTGTACCCTCGCGTTGTTCATGCACCACGGCCTCGATCTGGCCGGGTGGCCTACGAGCGTCAGCGAGCGTCTCGCGCTGTGATGGCGAAGCTCGTAGCTGGCCTCGACCCGGCTCGGTACACGCCACACTTCATCCACGACGAGACGCGCGCGTGGGCAGAGACGAACTGCTACGTCGACCTCTGGGTCGAGACGCTACATGGGCTCCAGCTCGATCCCGTCGCGGGCCTCGCGTTCTGCGTCACGATCGATCTCGAAGGCGATCAGTGGACGTTCTTCAAGTACCCCGTCATCGATCTCGAGCAGCTCTACGGGCTCGAGATCATCGAGCTCAACCCGTGGCGAGCGCTCGTCGATCAGATCGAGGACCAGGTCTCGCTCGGGCGCGCGGTCGTCGTCGAGCTCGACGCGTGGTTCATGCCCGACACGGTCGGCAACACGTATCACGCCGAGCACCAGAAGACGTCCATCACCGTCGAGTCCATCGACAAGGAAGCGCGGCGCCTCACCTACTTCCACGGTGCCGGCTACTGGGCGCTCGAAGGTGACGACTTCGACGGCATCTTCCGCCTCGGGCCTCAGATCCCGGGCGTCGTGCACCTGCCACCATACGTCGAGGTCGCGAAGCTCGGCCGGCGTCCTGCGCTGACGGGCAAAGCACAGGTCGACGCGGCGCTCTCGCAGCTCCGCAGACACCTCGCCCGGCGCCCAAAGCTGAACCCCTTCATCGCCTACGCCGACAAGTTCCAGCGCGACCTCGTGTGGCTGCGCGAGGCCGACCTCGCCACGTTCCATGCATACGCCTTCGCGACGATGCGTCAGTTCGGCGCGTGCTTCGAGCTGCTCGCCACGTTCTGTCGCTGGCTGAACGAGCGACTGCCCGCACCGAACGAGGACCTCGCGAACGCAGCCACCGACTTCGACGAGATCAGCAACATGGGCAAGACGATGCAGTTCAAGCTCGCCCGCGCGGTTCGCGGCAAGCCCGTCGATTTCGCACCCCTGCTCACGACGCTCACGGACCGCTGGACGAGCGGCATGGAACGCCTCGATCGAGCCGCGGCGACCTGAGCGTGGCGCTGCTCGAAGGCGGCTGGTCGGTCTCGCTCGTCGAAGGTGGCGCCACGGAGCACGAGACCACGCTGCCGGTCCACCTGCCGTCACTGCTTGGTGAAGCAATCGACGATCGCGACGTGTGGCTCGAGCGCACGCTCCACGTCGAGGCGTCGTCCACGCTCCATCTCGCGCGGCTCGGCCCGATCGCGGACGTGCACGTCGATGGTGCGCTCGTGCTGTCGACCCGCAACCTCTTCCGCAGCTATTCGATCGAGCTTCTGCCCGGCGCGCGTCGCATCTCCATCTGTCTGCGCAGCCCCGGTCAGGCGCTGCGCGAGAAGCGCCCGCGGCCGAAGTGGAAGACGCGCCTCGTCGGCAACCAGCAGCTGCGCTGGCTGCGCACGTCGCTGCTGGGTCGCATCCCGAGCTGGTCTCCAACGGGTGCCGCCCGTGGGGTGTATGAGGCGCCGATGCTGCAGCCGCGCGACACCGTGCACCTCGCGTCGGTGCGCGTGCATCCGGAGCTCGTGAACGCGCACGGTCGCGTCGAGGTGTTCGTCCCCGCGCACGATGCCGGGAGCATGACGCTCCACGTGGGCGAGTCACGCGGCGCGCTGCACCGCAGCGAGGATGGCTGGCGTGGTCGGGTCGAGGTTCCATCGCCGCGACCTTGGTGGCCGCACACGCACGGCGAGCCCGCACGCCACGCCGTGTCGCTCGAGGTGGATGGTCAGCACCACGCGCTGCCGCCCATCGGCTTCCGCAGCCTCGAGCAGCGTCAGGGTCCGCGCTTCGGCCTGCGCGTGAACGACGTCGACGTGTTCTGCCGCGGCGGCGTGTGGGTCCCACAGCTCGGCGACTTCGACGCGGTCACCACGCGGACCGCGCTCGAGACGCTGCGCGACAGCGGCGCCAACATGATCCGCATCGGCGGCACGATGCGCTATGAGGACGCCGCGTTCTTCGAGCTGTGCGACGAGCTCGGGCTGCTCGTGTGGCAGGACTTCATGCTCGCGAACATGGATTATCCCATCGAGGATCCCGCGTTCGCGGCAGAGCTCACCGCCGAGGTCGACGAGCAGCTCGCGCTCTGGGCCGCGCATCCCTGCGTCGCGGTGCTGTGCGGCGGTAGCGAGGTCGCACAGCAGGCCGCGATGGTAGGTCAGCCCGAGGCGCGCTGGTACGGCCCCCTGTTCGAGACGCTGCTGCCCGGGCGCTGCAAGGCGCTGCTCCCCGAGGTGCCGTACGTGCTCGGCAGCCCGTCGTCACCGCCGGGCATCCTGCCGTTCCGTGTCGATGCCGGCGTCGCGCACTACTACGGAGTCGGCGCGTACGAGCGACCGCTGTCCGACGCGCGGCTCGCCGATGTCACGTTCGCGTCCGAGTGCCTCGGCTTCTCCAACGTGCCCGAGCCTGCGGCCGTCGACGCGATCTTCGGTGACGATCCGCCCGCGACGCACACGCCGCGATGGAAGGCCGGGGTGCCGCGCGACAACGGCTCGGGCTGGGACTTCGAGGACGTCCGCGATCACTACTTCTCGGAGCTGTTCGCGACCGATCCAATCGCCTTTCGCTACGCCGACACCGACGGCTACCTCGAGCGTTCGCGCATCGTGTCGGGCGAGGTGATGGCGCGCGTGTTCGGTGACTGGCGGCGTCAGGGCTCGACGACACACGGCGGCCTCGTCTGGTTCCTGCGCGACCTGTATCCGGGCGCCGGCTGGGGCCTTCTCGACGAGCACGGCAACCCGAAGGCCGCGCTGCAGATGCTGAAGGACGCGTGGGCCCCCACGTCGCTGTTCCTGACGGACGAGGGCGTCAACGGCGTCCGCGTTCACGTGGTGCACGACGGCCCGGCCGAGCGCGCGCTCGCGCTCAAGCTCTCGCTGCATCGCTCCGGCACCACCATCGCGGAGGTCACGCACGCCATCACCGCGGCGCCGCGCAGCACGAGCGCCCACGACCTCGACCTCCTGCTCGGCGGCTTCCGCGACGTCGGCCACGCGTATCGCTTCGGGCCGCGCACGCACGACGTCATCCTCGGTAGCCTGTGGGAGGGCGAGCACCGCGTCGCCGATGCCGCGTTCATGCCTACCTTGCCCGTCGAGCCGCCGGACGCGGGCCTCGCCGCCACCACCGTCCGCGTCGATGAGCATCGCTGCGACGTGACGGTTCGCGCAAACCACGTGGCGCTCTACACGGTGGTGCGCGTGCCCGGCTGGCGTGCGTCGCGCGGCTACTTCCATCTCGCGCCGGGCGAGTCCCGCGTCGTCACGCTCATGGCAGCAGCGGGTGCAAAGCCTCCGCGCGGCTACGTACACGCCCTCGGTGCTGCACCCGCGAAGGTGTCTGCATGACGGTCGAGCCCATCTACTTCGGGTCTGCGGGCGCGCGCGCGTTCGCGTGGCTGCATCGCCCGGATGCACCGACGGGCCTCGGCGTCGTCCTGTGTCCTCCGCTCGGCTACGAGGCGGTGCAGGCCCAGCGTCCGCTGCGCCACCTCGCCGAGCAGCTCTGCGCGCGCGGCCATCACGTGCTGCGCCTCGACTACCCCGGCACCGGCGACGCCGAGGGTATCGACGAGGGAGACAGCGTCGACGGCTGGGTGAACAGCATCGTCGACGCGCTCGCCGAGCTGCGCGCAGAGGGCTGCGGAACGCTCGCCCTGTATGGCCTGCGTTCGGGCGCGCTGCTGGCGGCCGTGTGCGCTGCCACGCACCCCGTGGACGCGCTCGTGCTGCACGCGCTGCCGACCTCGGGTCGTCACTTCATCCGCGAGCTGCGCGCGTTCCGGCGAATGGCCGCGGCGAGCGGGCTCGACGATCCGTCGCTGCTCGAGCTCGATCCGAAGGCCGAGGAGGTCGCGGGATACGTGCTGTGGGGCGCCACGGTGGCGACCCTGTCGGCGATCGATCTCGCGACGCGTCCCGACGTCCCCCGCTGCCTGTTCGTCGCGCGCGAAGATCTCGCCACCGATGAAGCCGTCGTCGCAAAGTGGTCCTCGCAGGGCGACGTCACGCGCATCGAGCCCGGCGGCTACGCGGCGATGATGCAGGATCCGCACAAGGCCGAGGTCCCGGACGCCGCGTGGTCCGCGATCGCGTCGTGGCTCGACGAGCTCCCGCGCGGTCGCGTCGGCACCGCGAGCACCACGCGCACGCGCGAGCTCGAGCACGTCGCGGCGGTCCGCATCGACGCGCGCCGCGTGTCGATGACCGACGTGCACGTGCACGAGCGGCCGATCCGCTACGGCGAAAACAACCGCCTCTTCGGCATCCTCACCGAGCCCGTCGGCGAAGCGACACGAGAGCCGATCCTCCTGCTCAACTCGGGGGCGGTGCATCGCGTTGGACCCAACCGCATGCACGTCGTGTGGGCGCGCGCGTGGGCTGCCGCCGGACATCGGGTGCTGCGCGCGGACATCGGGGGCATCGGTGACAGCATGCCGCCGCCGGGCCAGCCCGAGAACCTCACATACTCACCGACGGGAGTCGCCGACGTGCAAGCGGCGGTCGACGAGCTTGCGCATCGAGATCCTCGGCCGCCGACGCTCATCGGGATCTGCTCGGGCGCGTACGTCGCGTTCCACGCGGCGCGCTCGGCTCGCATCGGCCGCGCGGTGCTCATCAACCCACAGACGTTCGATTACAAGGAAGGCGACTCGCTCGAGGTCTCCTCGGCGCGCGTCGCCAGCGAGTTCACGCACTACCGCCGGTCGCTCTTCTCCTCCGAGAAGTGGAAGAAGCTCGCGAGCGGAGGTGTGAACCTCGGTCACCTCGCCGAGATCGTCCTCGGTCGCGCGCGCAGCGTGCTCGAGACGCGCGTCGAGAACCTGCGACGCCGCTTCCTCAGCCAGGTCGAGGCAGAGGGTCCGCTCGGCAGCGAGATCCGGCGCGTCGCCGATCGCACGAAGCTCGTGTTCGTGTTCTCCGACGGCGATCCGGGCCTCGACTACATCGACCGACACGCCGGGGAAGCGATACGACGCCTGAGGCGTGAGGCGAAGGTCGTCTTCGACCTGGTCACGCACGCCGACCACACGTTCACACCGCCGGAGTCGCAGCGACGGTTGTTCGCGCTGCTGTCGTCGTACTTGACCGGCTGACGGTTACGAGGCGACGGCGCGCAGCACGGGAACGCGCGAGACGACGACTTTGTGCGCCGCCTCGGCGACCACCCACACCGCTGACATACCGCGCGGGAGATACATTGCCTCGCCGGGAACGATGCGCGTGTCGATCGAGCCATCGTCGGCAGTCACGTGAACCGAGCCCGAGAGCAGGTATACGATGATGTCCGTGTCGGGACGGCGATGGAATGTGCCGACCTCGAGCGTCATGTACTTCGCGCCGTACGCGCCGTCGTCGGATGCGCAGAGCTGGAACGACGAGACCCCCGCCTCGACAGGCTCCACGCGAACAGCGTTAGCCAGATTTTCGCGCCGCTTCAGCCGCGCCCGCCCCATATCGTCCATGTCGCCCATACTAGCGCAGTTTTTTCCAAGATGCGACACATTGTCGCGGCGTTTCAATCGGCCGCGGCAAAACATCGCACCCGTTTGATATACGGCTGTTAACTCATTGAAAGCAAATCGCGAATCCGAGCGCCTGCAGCGAGAGTTCGTTTCGATCCAGCACATGAACGGGGCAGATCGCGCCGGATCGAAGAGCGCTGCCGCGTCAGCGCTGCAGCCTGGCAACGAGCGTCGCCTTCACCGCAGGCCATTCGGGCTCGAGCAGCGTGAAGTACGCCACGTCGCGCGGTGAGCCGTCCCAGCCCGGGCCGTACTGACGGAGCACGCCCTCGAAGCGGAAGCCGAGCCGCGCGATCGCGTCGCGCGATCTCTGGTTGCGACTGTCGGTCTTGAGCACGACGCGCCGCACAGCCCACGTCTCGAACGCGTGTGCCAGCATGAGGAGCTTCGCCTCCGTGTTGATGCCGGTGCGCTGCCCATCGGGGGAGAGCCACGTCCAGCCGATCTCGACGGCGTCCATGATGCGATCGGCCTCTGGTCTGTTCCGTGGCCAGTCCCAGCGCTCGACGCGCGCGAAGCGAGTCGAGCCCACGAGCTCGCCGGTCGCGCGCGCACGCGTCGCGAACGGCAGCGCGAGGCCACGTGCCTGCTCGTCGAGCGCGATCTGGATGTACGCGCGCATGCCAGCGAGGTCGTGTGCGATGGACGTGAACGTATACGGCTCGCGCGGATCGGTCGCGAGGCGGAGCAGCGTCTCCGCATGATCGAGCGACAGCGGGATCAGCTCGACGTGCGAGCCGGCGAGGGTGACGAGCGGCAAGGGCGCGGTCATGGCGTGTGCGAGAGATAACACGCGACGCAGCGAGCACCGTGCTACACAGCGCGAAGATGCTCCGGAGCTCCCGATGCGCATGAGGCGGCCCGTACGAAAGCGTGATGGCCGTACGCGTCGCGTGGGGCGCGGCGTGAACGCGCGCGCGGCGCTCGACGAGCGCACCTCCTTTTTGGGGCGACCGGGACAGCACTCGTCGTCCCTGTCCGAGTCGCATGCATCGAAGCGAGCCGCCGAGATCTGGACGGCGTCCCGTGCCGCGATCGTCGCGATCGCGGCCGCGGCCGTCGAGGTCGTCGTGCTGCACTTCGGCCTGGTGCGCCTCGCGGGCCTGCCGGAGTGGGTGAGCTTTGCGCTCGTGCAGATCATCGGGAACTCCGTCACGTTCCTGACCTACAAGTACTGGGCGTTCGCGGCATCGAAGAGCGGCTCGATGAAGTCGCAGTACCTGAAGCAGATCGTCGTGTTCACCGGCACGTGGATCCTCAACACCGCGTTTCCGTCGCTGCTCCACTACACGTTCCACATGAACGCGGCCCTCGCCTTCGCGATCTCGTGCGCGATCTTCTACGTCTTGTGGACGTACCCGCTGAATCGCTGGTGGGTGTTTCACGGCGTGATCCCGCGCGCCGGCGTCAAGGCGCGCTCGACGTAGCGCCGGAAGGTCGCGCGTGCAGCCGCGTGGATGCCTCCATGACCGTGCTCAGCCAGCGCTCAGGCGCACGTGCGAGGGCCAGCTCGGCGCCGCGTACTACATGCTCGGGCCGTATCAGAACGCCATCAACGCCTACGAGCCTGCCATCACGGCCGGTGAGGACCGCGGCATGATGGAGGACAACATCAAGGAAGCCCGCGAGGCGCTCGCAAAGCACGGACAAACGCGGTGAGGGGCGGCTCACGCGGCTGTGCCGCGGGAACGTCCGCCGACGAGCGTGCCCTCAACGAGGAACGGGATCGAACCGTCGACTTCCGCAATGCCATTCGTGAGGAATCGTTCGCATACTAACGCGCGCGGGGTTTCCCACCGGCGAGGCACTGGAAACCGCTTCTGCTTTTCCCGTCGGTGAGCGATGTTTACAGCCTGCGAACAGGCGACTGCGCCTGAAAAATGACCAGGCCGCAGACGGCTCAGATCACAGGCGCCGGCATCCTGGCTAGCGAAGTTTCGCGACCTCTGACGGGGAGAGCGCCACGTCGTACAGCTCGATCTCGTCGAGGCCGACCGCACCGAAGCCACCGAACGTGAAGCGCTGCTGCGTGGGCGTCCAGGACGCGGGCATGATCCCACTCGTGCTCTCCACGCCGTTCACGAAGGCGGTCCACGAAGGCGTGGCGACGGTGCCATTGTCGGAGGTCTGCCAGACGAGGACGACGTGGTTCCACTCCCCGGGCATCATCAAGGGGTACACCGCCGCCGGATAGGGCACCCCCTCGGTCGTCGTCTGGCAAACCGCCTGAACCTGCATCTGGTCAGTGGCGCGCGCGAAGAGATGCTCGCGCATGCAGTCGTACCCGTCGAACAGCGAGTACAGCGTGCTCGGCGTGGCGAGCGGGCCGTTGAACCAGAAGGACAGCGTGCCGACGTGCGGGAAGCCGGTCCCGGACAGCGCCGCGACCGTGAGCATGCCGTCGTCGCCGAGATGCAAGCCGCCTTCGTGCACCGCGCTGGAGATCCACTCGTAGGTCTTGGACAGGGTCGCGTCGTTGCCGTGCGTGCTCGAGTCCTTGGCGACCACGCCGGCCTTGTCATCGAGGGACCAGCGGCCGATGAGGCCGGCTTCGGGGCAGTTCTGGGCTTTGCTGCAGAACTCGAGCAACGAGTAGTCCCAGCAACCGGTCAGGCAGAGGGCGAACAGCCACGCGCAGCGCATCAAGGCGCACGACCCCGCGCGTCGCCGAGGGTCGGAGTCAGCCACGCATGCCGCTTCCGATCGACGCGCGCGCTGATCACGTAGCCGATGGTGCCGCCCACCAGCGCGAGGACCCCGACCGTGAGCAACGCCTTGCCCGAGTAGTCCATGGCTTGGTCGGTGCGGATCTCATTGGAGGCGCAGGGGACGCCGTTGTTCACGAGAGCGCGGCAATGATCATAGCGAGCGCCGACGACGCCGAGGAGCGCGGCGCCTCCAATCGCAAACGCGATGCCCGAGACGCCAACGCCGAGCGCCACCCAGCGTCGGCCCGAAGCGTTCGTCAACCGGGCGCCG
>JBDTCO010000169.1:0-3011 GCA_039923495.1 Polyangia bacterium | reverse complement strand
GTGCTCCCTGCTCGTGGTTCTTCTCACCGCCGGTGTCATCGGACTCGGTGCCCGACGCATCGCCGGCCGGGACGCTGGCCTCCTGGCCGCGCTGTTCTATGGCGTGTTCTCCAGCGTGTACTACTCGCAGATGATCGCGGCGAACACCGAGGTGTTCATGCTGCTCCCGCTCATCGGCTCGGCGGTGCTTCTGTTACGGCGACCGTTCGCGAATGCGCGCCTTGGCGACCTGTTGTTTGCCGGCGCGTTGATCGGCCTGGCATGCGTATGGAAACAGGTCGCCCTGGTGAACGCGGTCCTCTTGCTGGCGGTCGCCTGGATGACGCGGACGCGCCTGCTCGGGATGCTCGCTGCGCTGACTGGCCTGCTGATCGGCGTGGGGATCCCGCTGCTGGCCGTGTGGCGATGGGCGTCGCTCGAAGGCATGTGGCACTGGGCCTTCGTGAGGGTGCTGACCCACTACGGCCCGGTGGCGTGGTCTCCTTCTCGCTACTTTTACGCGGCGATCACCACTGGAGCGCTCTTCGTCGTCTCGACGATACCGCTGTGGGTCGGAGTCGTTCTCCGCCTGCGATCGACGCGCGCTTATACCCAGCCGGAGCTCTTTCTCCTCGCCTGGTGCGGACTGAGCGCCGTCGCGGTCGCCGCGGGCGGCCACTTCCTGGGCCACTATTACCTGCAGCTCGTGGCACCGCTCTCGCTCCTCGCGGCGGTCGAGCTGTCGACTTCCTCGCTATCGATCGTGTGGCATCGTGCCCTGCTCGCCATCACCTTCACGACGGCGACCATCTTCCTTTGCTTGTCTCCGCTGATGGATCCAATCGAAGGCGCTTTTTCGAACAAGCCGGCCATCTACCGCGCCGTCGCGGCCTACGTTCGCGACCACACCCGTCCCGACGACCGTATCTTCGTGTGGGGCGCAGGCGCGCCCATCTACGAGGCGTCCGGTCGACTCTGCGCGACCCGCTTCGTCGGCTTCCTGCGCGGAATCGATCGCGCAGCGAACGAGTCCCCCGCGCTCGGCTGGGATTGTGGAGCCGAGGTGTGGCCGCTGCTGCTCGAGGACTTCGCGACGCACCCGCCCGTGCTCTTCGTCGACACGGCGCCTTCGGACCTCATGCACTTCGCGAGATATCCCATCTCGCGCTTCCCCGCGCTCGCGAACTTCGTTTCGGAAAGGTACGACCGCGAAGCAACCGTGGCGGGAACGGTGATCTGGAGACTTCGCGCGACGCCACGCCACTGATCGTCCCGGGCGTCGCCCTCAGAGCGAGAACGTGCCGCGCTTGACGAACTGACCGCGGCCCGTCCGCGACAGCGTCTTGTCGTCCTTGACGATCAGCTCGCCGCGCGAGAGCACGTGGCTCGGCGCGCCGGTGACGACCTTGCCCTCGAACGGCGCGTAGTCCGCGCGCGAGTGCATGTTCTTGTGCGACAGCTCCCACTGCTTGTTCGGATCCCACACGACCACGTCGGCGTCTGCACCCACGGCGATTGTTCCCTTGCGAGGATACAGCCCGAAGATCTTCGCGGGCGCCGTGGACGTGATCTCGACGAAACGGTTCAGCGAGATCTTGCCCTCGCGTACGCCCTCGTAGAGGAGGTGCAGGCGCGTCTCGACGCCGGGCATGCCGTTCGGGATCTTCGAGAAGTCGTGACGACCGAGCTCCTTCTGACCCTTCATGCAGAACGGGCAGTGATCGGTGGAGACCACCTGAAGGTCGTAGTTCTTGAGGCCGAGCCACAGCGGATCGTGATGCGACGACGGCCGCAGCGGCGGCGTGCAGATGTACTTCGCCCCCTCGAACTCGTTTCCAGGCGTCCCGCGCAGGTCGTCCTCGGACAGGAACAGGTACTGAGGGCACGTCTCGGCATAGGCGGCCTGTCCGCGGTCACGTGCCTCCATCACACGCTCGAGCGCGCGCTTCGCAGAGAGATGCACGAGGTACACCGGGACACCGGCCATCTCGGCGAGCGCGAGCGCGCGATCGGTGCCGGTGGCCTCGGCGACCTCGGGCCTGGTGAGCGCGTGATAGATCGGCGCGGTGTGACCCTTCGCGAGCGCGCGCTCGACGAGCACGTCGATGGGCAGGCCGGTCTCGGCGTGCATGCACACGAGCGCACCGAGCTCGCCGGCGCGCAGCATGCCGCGAAAGATCGACTGGTCGTCGAGCAGGAACACGCCCGGGTACGCCATGAACATCTTGAAGGACGTCACGCCCTCCCGGACGATCTCGGCCATCTCGTCGAGCACGGGCGCCGGGACGTCGGTCGCGATCATGTGGAACGCGTAGTCGACGTGCGTCTTGCCCTCGGCCTTCTTGTGCCAGGTGTCGAGCGCCTGGCGCATCATCGTGCCCTTCTGCTGGATGGCGAAGTCGATGATGCAGGTCGTGCCACCATGCGCGGCCGCGAGCGTGCCCGACTCGAAGTCGTCGACGGACGACGTCCCACCGAACGGCATGTCGAGGTGGGTGTGTGCGTCGATCCCACCCGGGATCACGTACTGCCCCTTCGCGTCGATCGTGTGATCCGGGACACCGAGCTGCATGCCCGGCTGTGCCAGCGCCTCGATCTTGCCGTCCTTGATCCATACGTCTGCGACGAACGTGTCGCTCGCCGTGACACATGTCCCGTTCGCAATGAGGGTCCTGCTCGCGCTGCTCATGCGGCCAGCTAATCACAAAGCACGTGCAAATTTGCCGCACTCTTTTCCGTCGACGCTCGACGACGTGGCATGACAAAATCAACAGCATGCGTGCTCTGACTTCGCCTCGTCTGCTGTTCTCGCTCCTGCTGCCCTTCGCTCTCGCCGCATGTCATCACGATCACACCGCTGACGGCGACCTCGGGATCGCCGACCTCGCCAGCGCGGTCACCGACCTCGCCGGCGCCGACCTGTCGGGCCCGAACCCGACGTTGAGCGTGACGCCCGACTCGCAGCAGACCATCACTGTCACGCGTGGCATGCAGACACCGATCATCGCGTTCAGCGCGCTGCTCGGCACGGT
>JBDTCO010000168.1:0-26232 GCA_039923495.1 Polyangia bacterium | reverse complement strand
AGCTGGTACAGGATGTTCAGCACCATCGCGATGTCGGCGATGAGGCCGGAGATTCGGTAGTAGACGAGCATGAAGAGGATGACGGCGACCGACCCGATGAGCATCGAGAGCTTGGCCTTCTCGACGGCGTCACGACCGAGCGTCGGACCGACCTGCGTCTCGAACGTCTTCTTGAGCGGCGCAGGGAGCGCACCGGTGCGGAGCACGGCGACGAGGTCGCGCGCGTCCTGCTGCGCCTGGAATGGATCGCCGAAGCTGCCGAGCGTGATGCGTGCGTGACCGCCGCCGATGCGCTCGTTGAGCTGCGGTGCGGAGGCGACCTTGTCGTCGAGGATGATGGCCATGCGGCGACCGACGTTCGCGCCCGTGATCTTCTCGAAGAGGTCGGCGCCCTCGCGATCGAACGAGAGCTGGACGTCCGGCGCGTGCGTCGTCTGGTCCTGGCCCACGTCGGCGTCGGTGATGTACTCACCGGTCATCTCCGCGCGGCGGTGCAGGTACTGCGTGCGCCAGATGGACGGACGCGCGCCTTCGGCGGGCGCAGCGTCGGCGTCTTCATCCTGGGACTCGGCGCGCTGCTCGAAGCCGATCTCGTGGTCGGCCGGCACCTTCTGGTCGGGCGCGAGCGACGCGAGGAAGCGCTCGATCTCGCCGCGATCCTTCGACCGCAGGTAGATGTCCTCGTGCGCTGCGCCGCTGCCCTTCTCCTCGGTCCAGCCGCCGTTGCCGACCGTGATGCCGGGGAACTCCGCCTTCTTGGACGCCGCGATGCCGGCGAGCGTCTTCATGTACTCGGAGCCGTCGTCGACGATCTTGAACTCGAGCTGCGCCGTGCGACCGATGAGATTCTTCACGTGCTCGAAGTCGTCCGGCTTGAGGCCGGGGAGCTCGACGACGATGTCCGTGCCCTTGCGCGTGATGGCCGGCTCGGAGACCGCGAGCTTGTCGACGCGGTTGCGGATGGTCTCGACGCCCTGACGGATGGCGTAGTCCTTCAGCTCGTCGATGTAGTCGGTGTCGATCTTGAGGTGGACCTCGCCCTTGGCGGCGTCGCGGCTCTCCTCGTCGATATACTTCGAGTATTGCTTGAGGAGATCCTTGTCGAGCTTGCCCGTGTCGGCCGGGTTGGCGAAGTGAACGACCATCTCCGTGTTGCCGATGCGGTCGACGCGGACGTCCTTGACCTTCTTGTCCTTGCGCAGCTTCTCCTCGATGTCACCGGCGAGGCGGTCGGCCTTGTCGCTGACCGCCTTGTCGACCTGCACCTCGTAGACGAGGTGCAGGCCACCCTGGAGATCGAGACCGAGCAGGATCTTCTTCTGGAGGTTCTTCGTCACCCAGGCGGGGAGACGATCCTCCTTGCCCATCCACTGCGCGACCGTCGGGATGAGCACGACGCACGCTGCGACGGTGAGCAGGAAGTACGAGCAGACGCGGTACAGCCACGAGCGATCCATCGTCTGACTCCCTACGCCTGGGCCTTGGACTTCTCGGCGGCCGACTTGTCGGCCGCGCGAGCCCCCGGCGCCGCGCCCGTCACGTGCGCACGCAGCACGCGCACACGGACCTTGTCGCCGACCTCGACGTAGATGACGTCGTCCTTCATCGACGTGATGTTGCCGACGAGGCCACCGGTCGTGACGACCTCGTCACCGACGGCGAGCTTCTTCTGCCAGGCCTCGTGCTCGCGCGCCTTCTGCTGCTGCGGACGGATCATGAGGAAGTAGAACACCCCGAAGATCAGGAGCATCGGAGTCAGCATGCCGCCGCCACCGAGGAGCTTCTGGAGCGGGTTGAGCGACTGCGCAGCAGCGTCGGGTGCGGCCAAGAGGAAGAGCATCATCGAGGTGGACCTTTTCCTGGGGAACCCATCGGTCAATTCACCGAAAGGTGGGCGAAACGATACGGGAAACGGAGGGCTGCGATGTAGCAGGCCGCTCGGGCTCCGTCAACACTGTGTCCGCACCGCGTCGGCGCTACGTTTGGCGTAACGTCACGACGGTGCCCAGCCGCGGCGGACCTCGTCGGCGTAGGCCTCGTAACGGCCAGCGAGGATGGCCTCGCGAGCCCCGGTGACGAGCTTCAGGTAATAGGTGAGATTGTGCAGCGTGGCCAGGCGCGCATACAGGATCTCCTGGCACTGGAAGAGGTGCCGCATGTACGCGCGCGAGAACTGCTTGCAGCACAGGCAGTCGCACGCCGGATCGATGGGGCCGGGATCCAGACGATTGCGAGCCTGCTTGATGACCACCCTGCCCTCCGAGGTGAACAGGTTGCCGTTACGCGCGTTGCGCGTGGGCATCACGCAGTCGAACTGGTCGACCCCTGCGGCGATGCCTGCGAGCAGGTCAGCCGGTGTCCCCACGCCCATGAGGTAGCGCGGACGGTCGGTGGGGAGCCTGTGCGCGACCTCTGCGAGCACCTCGTACATCACCGGGATGGGCTCACCGACGGAGAAGCCACCGAGCGCGATACCGTCGAAGCGGATGCCGTCGACCTCGAGCCCACCTATCTCCTCGATGTGGCGCAGCCGTAGATCGAGGTGCACACCGCCCTGCACGATCCCGTAGCGCAGCTGGCCCGCGGGGCGCGGCACGGGCAGACAGCGCGCCGCCCAGCGCGTGGTCCGGGCCATCGCTTCCTCGACGACCGACCGCTCCGCATCCCCTGGCGCGAGGTGATCGAAGGCCATCGCGACGTCGGAGCCGAGGGCGGCCTGCACCTCCATCGACACCTCGGGCGTGAGGTTGCGCAGCGAACCGTCGACGGGCGACCGGAACACGACGCCGTTCTCGGAGACCTTGTTGAGCTTCGCGAGCGAGAACACCTGGAAGCCGCCCGAGTCGGTGAGGATCGGACCGGACCAGCCCATCATCTTGTGCAATCCGCCGAGGACGCCGACGACCTCGAGGCCCGGCCGCAGCCACAGGTGATACGTGTTGCCGAGGATGATCTGCGCGCCGAGCTCGGTGAGCTCGTGTGGAGCCATCGCCTTGACCGTTCCGTACGTGCCGACGGGCATGAAGATGGGCGTCTGCACGATGCCATGCGCGGTGTGCAACGTGGCGGCACGGGCATGCCCCGACGTGCCATCGACGGTGAAGGTGCCTGGAGTGGTCATGGGGCCCTCGAGGTGAGCGTGGCGTCGCCGTAGCTGTAGAAGCGATAGCCGCGCTCGACAGCCTCGCGATAGGCGGCGAGGACGCGCTCCTTGCCGGCGAACGTGGCGACGAGGACGAGCAGGCTCGACTGCGGGAGATGAAAGTTGGAGAGCAGATGATCGACGACTCCGAAGCGAAACCCCGGCTTGATGAAGAGCTTGGTCTCGCCACGCCCCGCACGAACCCGGCCCTCGTGGTCGCTGGCCTCGAGCGTGCGGACCACAGTGGTGCCGACCGCGACGATGGGGCGCCCCTCCGCGCGCGCGGCGTTGATCGCGTCGGCCGTCGACGCGGAGACCTCGTACGACTCGGCGTGCAGCTCGTTGTCTTCGAGGACGTCGCTGCGCAGCGGCGCGAACGTGCCCGGCCCGACATGCAGCGTGACGGCCACGCGATCGATTCCGCGCTGTGCCATGCGCTGAAGCAGCGGTAGCGACAGGTGCAGGCCTGCCGTCGGTGCAGCGACTGCACCGGGCTCGCGCGCGAAGACGGTCTGGTAGCGCTCGCGATCATCGGCCGACGCCCGCGGCTCACCTCGCTCCTTGCGGGCGCTCACGATGTACGGCGGCAGTGGCATCTCGCCGACGCGGCCGAGCGCCGAGTCCACCGACTCGCCGCTCGGGGTGAGCCGCAGCTCCACGTACGGCGCCGCCGTCGCCAGCACCTCGACCGTCGGTGCCCGCTCTCCGTGCAGCGCCAGCGGGCCCGTGCGCATCGGCTTGTTCGACGAGGCCATCGCGCGCCACACTTCGGCGCCGCTGTCCTCGATGCGCAGCCGATCGACGAGCAGCAGCTCGACGCGGCCTCCGGTGGGCTTGTCGGCGAACAGGCGGGCCGGCACGACGCGCGTGTCGTTCACGACGAGCAGCGCGTTCTCGGGCAACAAGCGATCGAGGTCGACGACGTTCTCGTGACGCACACCTTCCGGGGTCACGACGAGCAGCCGCGCGCCGTCACGAGCCTCGGCGGGCTCTCTGGCAACGAGCGACTCGGGCAGCTGAAAGTCGTAGTCGGAGGCGCGGTGCACGGCGGTGCTATAACACGGCCCCATGAGCCGTGGGCTTCGTCGCTGGGTCGTCATCTCGAGTCTGTCCGCCACGTCGCTGGCGGCCGCCGCACCGGTCACCGTGCCGGGCTTTCCGCCGCTCACGGAAGAGCGCATCCCCGAGGGCAAGCGGACCGCCGTGACCCTGCGCGATCCGTCGGGCGCCGAAGTGTTACGCGAGATCGTCGGCCCCAACAGCGATGGCGATCTCGTGCGCGCGCTCTCGGCCGATGCGCACGGGATCCGGCGCTGGCAGCAGACGAGCGGCGTCGCGCGCTGCGACGGCACGGAGCCGCTGTTCCTCGAGCACCTCGATCCGAAGACGCGCGTGTGGATCCGGGATCCACTGCCAGTCCCCGAGGCGCCGACGCTCCCGGCGCACACCGCGGTTCCTGGCCCCCCACCGCGTCACACGCTGCGGTTCTCTTCGGGCTCCACCGATGGTGTCGCCCTGCGCGCCGACGCGCTCGGGGCGCCGCGCGCGCTCGACGATGGCCACGACGCCACGGCGCTCCCGCTCGGCGAAGGCGCGTCCGTGCGCGGCGCGTTCTTCACGGCGCTGGCACCGCGACCCATCGACCTCACGTCGATCCGCGTGGGTCCGCCGGCAGGCGGAGCCCGCCTGCCGGCCGCGCTGGTCCTCATCGGCGGCACGCCCGCGATCCCGCGCGCGCGGCTGCCGCTCGGCGCGACCTCGAGCTGGTTCGTGCTGCCCGCGCCGCTGCGGGGCAGCTGCGTGACCTTCGTCGTCGATGAGCCCGAGAACAGCAGGGGTCGTATCGCCATCGGCGAGATCACGCTGCACGCCGCCGATGACGCGCCGGAGGCGATGGCGCGGCTCGCAGAGTCCGTCGCGCACGATGGCAACGCGGGCGACGAGAGCGTTCTCGAACAAGATCCCGCTTCGGCGCACGCGATCCTCGCCGCGCTGCCGACGGCCACGCCGACGGGTCGGCGCCGCCTCCTCGCGCTGCTCGCGCGCCACGCCGAGTGGCTCGCGCCCGCGGAGTTGCAGCAGCTGATCCCGCTCGTTGCCACCGCGCACGAGGGCGAGCGCGCGTCCCTCGTGCAGCTCCTGTCTGCGCTGGCCGACACCGCGCTCGATCCGCTCGTGCAGCAGCTGTCCGATCCGTCGCAGACCACCGAGGCCAAGGTCGATGCGCTCCACGTGCTCGCGCGCGTGGCACAGCACAGCGCCGTGCCGCTCCCCTACCTCATCGACGCGCTCGCGGATCCTGCGCTCGCCGCGACCGCTCGATCCGAGCTCGCGCACCTCACGACGCAGGCCGCGGTGGTCCAGTTGCTGGCCGACAGGCTCGCATCGCTGCCGAGCACCCTCGTCGAGCCGAGCCAGCTGCGCCTCGCAGATGGCCTCGTCGGCGCGCTCGCGGCGGCACCGCAGCACGCCGAGGCCATCGCCGCGATCGATCGGCTCGGGGCGCCGGTTTCGCTCCCGTTTGCGCTCGCAGCACGCGTGCTCGATGCCGACGCGCGCCTCGATGATCCCGCGCGCTACGGCAAGGTGAGCGCAGTGCTCTCGGGCTCGAACGATGCGGCGCTGCGTAGGGTCGCGGTCTCGTCCCTGCCGGACGCGGACGTGCCGTCGGCTCGCCTCCTGTACTCGACCGCGCTCGGAGACCCTGACGAGCGAGTCCGCGAGCGCGCGACCCAGCGCCTCGTCGACGCCGCCGTGGCGACGAACGCGCAGCTCACAACGGTCGCGAGCGATCGATGGCCGCAACTCCGCACACTGGCCTACGCGGGTCTGAAGTGCGCGGGCGCGCCCGACATCCAGGCGCTCCTTTTGCGTCGCGTCTTCGACAAGCGCGACGCCGATCCCGACGCGCGTGCTCGCACTGCAGCGCTCGCCGCGCTCGCGCGTTGCCCCGGCATCGACGCCGACACCATCGCGCGTGCCGTTGCAAAGGCGCAGCCCCCCGACGTTCGAGAGGAGGCAGCGGCGCTGCTCGGCGAGCGGGATCCGTCGATCTTGCCTCTCGTCACGAAGACGCTCGACAAGGTCTACGCACGCGGCGGCGCCGAGCTACCCGACACCGCCGTCGCGCTGTTGCGCACCATGGGCCGCCTCGGCGCGCGTCGTCAACCGGGTCCATTCGACGACGCCGCGCTGACGATGCTGAGGGACTCAGCCGACGATCCGCTCTACCCGAGCATCCGCATCGCCGCCATCGACGCGCTCGGTCGTGGCTGCCCGGTCGGGACGCGCCACGTGCTCGAGCGCGCGGCGCACGACCCCGAGCCCGCGGTGGTGCGCGCGGTCACGCTCGCGGCGAGTCACTGCGCGCGCTGAGCCGCGCCAGCTCCACGCGTCAGGCGCGGCGGCGGCGCAGCGCGAGCAACAGGAAGCCGAGCGCGACGAACGCGAGGCCGGTGCTGGCACCCTGGGGCGCGTAGTCGCAGCCCGAGCTCGAGCCGCGGTGCTTGCCACCGGTGCCACCGTCGCCCGTGCCGCTCCCCGACGAGACGCACGTGCCGACGTTCGCCGTGCACTGCGCACCGGCCGGGCACGTGATGTAGCGGCACGGATCGTCCTGGCACTTGCCGTTGACGCACGCGAGGTTGGCTGCGCACGCGGGCGAGCACGTGGTCGTGATGCAGTTGCCCGCGGCGCAGACCGCGCCCGAGCCGCAGCTCATCGCGGCGCACGGATCGGGCTGGCAGCCGTTGAGCGTGCAGGCCTGACCGGTCGGGCACGCGGAGGGGCACTGCGGGGTGCAGGTGCCAGCGGTGGTGCCGTTCGTGTAGCAGTAATCCGTCGGTGCGCAGGTCGCCTGGACACCGATGCACGGGTCCGCCACGCACTGGCCCTTGACGCAGATCTCGCCGGCGTTCGTGCAGCCGTTCGAGTAGCAGGAGTCGTCGCAGGCGCCGCCGAACTCGCCGAGGATGACGTTCGAGATGGAGCTGATCGCGGCGTTGAGGCTCGCGTCGTCCTCGGCAGAGTAATACTGCTGACCGCTGCACGTCGTGCCCGTGCAAGGCTCGCCACCGGCTGCGGCCATCATGTTCATCGCGTCCTTGTCGGGTTGCGGCAGCGCGCCGAAGCCGACGACGAAGGTCTTGATGCCCTTGTCGGCAGCGCGCTTGATGGCGCCGACCGTGTAGGCAGGGTCGTCGGTCTCCGTACCGATGGTGCCGGGGCAGTTCGGCTCACCATCGGTGACGAGGAGGATGTACGAGCCGGGGCGCGTGGAGTCGTTCATCTCGGGAAGCGCGGCAACCGCGTCGATGGCGGGGCCCGTGTTGGTGCCGCCGTCGGTCTGCACGGCAGCGATGGCGGCCGTGATCATGGCCTTGGTGCCATCGGCCGGCTTGACCACGATCTCGACGCCGTCGCTGCAGGTCGCTCCCGTCGACGTGAAGTCCGCGAAGCCGAACGGAATCTGATCGCCGTACTGCATCATGAGCTTCGAGAGCGCAGTCTTCGCGAGGTCGAGCTTCGACGGTGTGCCGAAGCCGCCGGTCGGATCACTGTCCATCGACCCGGAGCGATCGAGCACGACCATGACGACGGGGCAGCGCGCCGCCCGGGCGACACGGGTGGCCCCGACGAGTGCGAGGAGCGTTCCGAGGATGAGGCTAGCTGTGTGGCGCATATACGCTGTGTAGGTCATCCGACGACGCCAGATCAAGCTCGATCGGATGTTCTAGAACTCCGCGTGGAAGCGCGCACCGAAGATGTCGACGGGGCCGCGGTCCCGGTTGTACCCCGGGTTGACGATGTGCTGATAGTCACCAGACAGCCAGGCGCTGCCCACCAGGTTGAGGCCGTAGAAGACCTCGAAGACACCCTCTACGCCCTGGTGGAGCGCCCCATCACCCACGAAGCCGTCGATCCCACCGCGGGCGAGGTACTCGGCGTGTATCGACGAGATCCAGCTGACGCCGTAGCCCAGGCCTGCAAAGTCCTTCGGCCGCCGCCACGATGCACCACGTCCGGTGACCCCGAGCGACAGCGAGCGATCCGCGGACGTGTACGAGTACACCTCCGACTTGCCGTCGGAGTACATGCCGCGCGCAAAGATGCCGATGTCACGGTACACGGTCTGCTCGACGCTCACGCCGATGCCCCACTTCGTGTTCGGCTTTCGCGACCAGCACAGATCGGGCGCCGTCGCGTTGGTGCTGTCGTAGTGGAAGGTGGTGCACGTCGCGGCGTTGCGACGCGTGCCCAGCGTCTTCAGGGCGTCGGCGAACGAGCCGATGTTCTCGTGGTTGCGATATGCGAGCACGCGCACCGCGCCGGGCTCCCCATGGATGGTGTGGTCGTGCTCGATCTCGAGCTGCTGACCGTAGTGCCTCCAGAAGTCGTAGCTCAGCTCGAGCTGGTTCGGGTGTACGGGCGGCACGGCGTGGACGAAGCGAAATGCCCACGCGTCGAGATAGAGCTCCGCGGTGCCGGCCCACGTGTAGCCGCGCGCATCGGCCGCGAAGTCGTAGGCGGCGTACGTGAGAAACGCCATGTTGAAGAGGCCGCGGCGCAGGTCGCCCGAGACGCTGTTCTTGTCGAGCACGTCGAGCACGCTGTAGTTCCCGAAGGTGAACACGAGACGGCGGCTCTTCACCTTGACCTGGAGCTGCTGCGGATCGGAGATGCGCTGGCTCGTCGTGCCGCCGAGGTCGAAGGTCTGCTTCAGGTAGAAACGCGACTGATAGATCTTCGGCGTGATGCCGCCGGTCTTCTGGAGCTCGAAGTTCTGGATCGCACCGCCGAGCCCCTTCAGGTTCGACAGCGGCCTCTCCATGATGACCTCCGGCACGTAGTACACCTCGGCGCCGCGCCATAGACGGACGCCGGCGAACGCGGTCAGCGTGCCGGTGAAGCTGTGCTCGAACCTGTTCGAGAGCGAGCCCGTGCTGCCGTTCAGGTTCGTGTAGGCCGCATGGAACGGCAGCTTGAACGACGAGATCCACGTGAACTGACCGTAGACGTTCCAGCGCTCGTGCTCGTAGTCGTGGAGGCCGTGCTTCCACAGCAGGCCCATGATGTCGTCGACGTCGCCGATGTGCGGGCTCGGCTCGGAGCTCTCGGCGTGAGCGGTCGCCGGCGTGAACGCGGCCACGAGGAAGAGCACGACCAATGTCCTGCGCAGGGTCACGGCGCTGCGCATAGTGACGACGCGCCTACAACTCTTCAACGGCGAACGGCAGCACCCCCGAGATATCGTGCGCACCGAGCAGCAGCATGGCGAGCCTGTCGACGCCCAGCGCCACACCCGAGGCATCCGGCATGTCGCCGAGCGCGGCGAGGAACTTCTCGTCGAGAGGATACGCGGCGAGCCCGAGCTCGGCGCGCGTGCGCAGATCGGCTTCGCAGCGCCGCCGTTGCTCGACAGGATCCACGAGCTCGCCGAAGCCGTTGCACAGCTCGAGCAACCCGCTCTCCGAGGGGATGTACGCCTCGAAGCGCTCGACCACGCGCGGATCGTCGGCGCGCGCGCGGGCCAGCGCAGACAGTGGCCGCGGCCAGTCGTGCACGAGGGTCGGACGATCGAGCGCCTGCAGCTTCGGCTCGATGACGTCGAGGAACACGGTGAAGAAGAGGTCGCTCCACGTGCCGTCGGCAGGCAGGCGATGTGCCGAGAGCTTCTCGCGGAGGGTCCGCACGTCCTCGTCGCCGTCGAGCGCGACGCCGGCGTGCTCCGCGAACAGCGCGCGCACCGAGCTGCGCGGCCACGGCAGTTGCAGATCAATGACCCGTGTCCCGCTCGTGAGCGCGGCGCGTCCGCACAGCACCTCCGCGGCGCCGGCGATGAGCGACTCGACGGACGTGGCGAGCTCGTCCCAGCTCCACCCGACCGCGTACCATTCGAGCATCGTGAACTCGGGGTTGTGATGGTGTCCGCGCTCGCCACGACGGAACACCTTGCCGAGCGAGTACGCACGCTCGAGCCCGCCAGCGACGAGGCGCTTCATCTGATACTCGGGGCTCGTGATGAGGTAGCGCTGCGACGCGCCGCCGTTGTCGACCGAAAACGCGTCGAGATGGACCTCGAGACCGGGAGACGGCACCAGGATCGGTGCCTCGATCTCGAGGAAGCCGCGCTGCTCGAAGAAGTCGCGCAGGAAGCGGTTGAGCCGTGCGCGGGCGCGCAGCAGCGGGAGGCGCCCGACGAGGCGCGCCCGTTCGGACACGCGGCGCTCTAGACCTTCACGCGCTCGACGTACGCGCCCTCGCGCGTGTCGATCTTGATCGTCTCGCCCTCGTTCACGAAGAGCGGCACGCCGATGACAGCGCCCGTCTCGAGCGTGGCAGGCTTGAGCACGTTGCCCGAGGTATCACCGCGCGCGCCCGGGTCGGACTGCGTGATCTTGAGATCGACGAAGTTGGGGAGCTGCACGTCGAGCGGGCGGCCGTTGTAGAAGGTGACCTGGACGACCATGTTGTCCTTGAGCCACTTCCAGTTGTCGCCCATGACTTCCTTCGAGATGGGCGTCTGCTCGTAGTTGGTCTGGTCCATGACGACGAAGTCGTCCCCTTCCTTGAAGAGGTACGTCATCGGACGATCCTCGACGTCGGCGGGCTCGATCTTCTCGTTGGAGCGGATGTTGCGCTCGATGTTGCCGCCGTAGAGCAGGTTCTTCATCTTGGTGCGGATGAAGGCCGCACCCTTGCCGGGCTTGACGAACTGAGCCTCGAGGACGACGTATGGAACGCCGTCGATGAGGATCTTGAGGCCCTTCTTGAGGTCAGACGTATCGTATGCCGACATGGGGCGCGTACATAACGCACCCTTGTCCCCGTCGTCAACGCAACTTCCACGCGGGTACGCGGCTTACACACGTGGACCGAAGTCGGGTACGCTGAAGATGCAGAGATGTCCGAGCAGCTCGAGCCTGTACTAGCAGGCACCATGCCGACGAGGGTCGGCAAGTACAAGATCCTGCGCCAGATCGCGCAAGGAGGCATGGCCGAGATCTATCTTGCGACCGCGGTCGGCATCGAGGGCTTCGAGAAGCTCTGCGTCCTCAAGCGCATCCTGCCGATGCTCGCGTCGAACCACGAGTTCGTGGAGATGTTCCTCGACGAGGCGCGCATCGCAGGCTCGCTGCTCCACTCGAACATCGCGCAGGTGTTCGACATCGGCTCCGACGCGGGCAACTACTACTTCGTCATGGAGTTCCTTCGCGGGGAGGACGTCCGCCACATTCTGATGCGCTCCGTCGAGCGCCACGAGCCCATCGCGTACGAGCACATCGTCAGCATCATCACGGGCGTCTGCTCCGGCCTGCACTACGCCCACGAGATGCGTGGCCGCGACGGCAAAGAGCTGTCCATCGTGCACCGGGACATCTCACCCCAAAACGTGTTCGTCACGCACGACGGCAACGTGAAGCTGTGCGACTTCGGCATCGCGAAGAGCGCGGCGCAGCTGACGGAGACGCGCGTCGGCACCCTCAAGGGCAAGATCCGCTACATGGCACCCGAGCAGTGCCAGGCCGAGCCTCTCGATCGTCGCTCGGACATCTTCGCACTCTCCATCGTGCTGTGGGAGCTCATCACGCAGCGCCGGCTATATCGCGGCAAGAGCGACTTCGAGATCTTCAAGGCCATCGTCGAGGAAGACGCGCCACCACCGTCGACCTACCGCGGCGACGTGCCGGCCGGCCTCGAGGCCGTCGTGATGAAGGGCCTGCGCCGGAACCGCGATGAGCGCTACGAGACCGCGCAGGAGCTCCAGGTCGCGCTCGAGGACTGGGCACGGTCGGAGCGCGTGCCCGCATCGCCGGTGCGCCTGGCGGCGTACATGAAGGATCTCTTCGGCGCGCCGCCGCAGCTGGAGAGCATCCTCGAGCAGGTCAGCGAGGACGACCCACTCGCCAAGCGCATCCGCTCGCTCAACGTCGCTGACGACAGCGGCGGCTCGCAGACCTCGCTGCCACGCCTCAGGGCCACCGCGAGCGCTGCGCATAACCTCGGCGAGGACGCCACGCTCGCGGGGACGAAGCGAAACCAACCCGACGCGGACGCAGCGGACGACGAGGACACGTCGTTCAGCAAGGCAACCACCGGCCGTTCCACGTCCTTCGAGTCGGGGTTGTCGAACAGCGCGCTACGCATCGGGCCGCGCCGTGTCTGGTGGCCGTACGCCGTCGGTGGCGCAGCCGTGCTGGGCGTCGTGGTCATGCTCTCGCGCGGCACGACGCCCGCTGTGTCGGCCAAGCCACCCGTTTCCGTCGCGCCGGCACCGAAGCCTGCCGCGCGACCGGTCGTGGCACCAGAGCCCATCGACCCGCCGGTCGCGCCCCCCAGGGCGGTCGGGCCGCGCTCGACGGGCACGCCCGCCCCCCCGGTTCGGCCCAAGAGGCACGTCCGCAAACCGCAACCGACCAAGAAGGGTCAGCCGCTCGATGATCTCTTGCCGCCGTAACGCACTCGCCATCCTGTTCGTGGCCAGTCTGTATGGGGTCGCCCACGCCGACCGCGCGGACGAGCTCTCCGCCCGCAGCCAGAAAGCGTTCGCCGAGGGCCGTTACCTCGACGCTGTCGAGAACCTGCGCGCCGCATACATCTACAGCCCGCGCGCCGTGTTCCTCTACTCGCTCGGCCAGGCGTACAGGCTCGCGCACGACTGCAAGAACGCGGTGAAGGTGTATCGCGACTTTCTGAACGCGCACCCGTCGAAGGCGCAGGAAGCCGCCGTCGACCAGAACATCGCGCGCTGCGCGATTGAGGATCCCTCCTCCGTCGCGACCGCGCCCGTCATCGCACCGGAAGAGGTAAAGCCTGCGCCAGCGCTCGTGCAGCCCCAGCCTGCCGTCTCGACGCAACAGCCTCTCGACGTCGTCGTCACCCAGCCGGCCCACGGGTCGAAGCCGGCGTACAAGAAGTGGTGGGTGTGGACGATCGTCGGGGTCGGCGCCGTCGGGCTCGGGCTCGGCCTGGGCCTCGGCCTCGGGCTACACGGCAGCTCGCACTTCGATACGACGCTCGGCGAGGTCGGCCCCGGCGCGAAGGGGTCGACGACCGCAGCTTCATTCCGGTTCTAGCAGCGCCAACCGGGACGACTCACTCGCCGCGTCGTCGTTCTTTCATTCGTCGACGTCCTCGGGTTTCGCGTACGCTCCCGCGTCATGTTCGACAGGCTGATCGACGCAGACTTCGACGCCTACCTGCCCGCCAAGCAGCGCTCGAATGTGTACAACCGAGAGCGCCTCGATACGAAGCAGCGACTCGGGCCGCTCGCGGAGGCGCTCTCGACGGCGCTCATCGGCACCGACGGCGCGCAGCTCGAGGCGAGCTGGTCGCTCGAGCACCCGCACCTCGTCAACCGCAAGCAGGTCGAGGCGCAACACGTCTACTTCTCGAGGGGTGAGACGGCGCGTCGCGCGCTCGACACGATCATCGATCGCGCACGCGGCGTCGCGTCGCTCCTCGAAGACTCGACGCCGCAGCGGAGCCACGTGCACCTCGCCGTGTCGCTGCTGAGCGACCGTCTCGAGGTCGCGCTCCGGCTGCACCCCGAGGCCACCGTCGACCGCCAGAACCTCCTGCGCAGGTGCCAGGACCCATACGCGCTCGCTCACCTGGTGAGCCTCGTGACGTCGCTGCCCGATGGCTTCGTGGGCGGCGTCGTGCCCGACGTGCAGCCCGCGCGCCTGCTCGACGGCGTCGCGCTGGCCGAGCAGCTCCGACGCTTCGGCACCGCATCCCAGCAGAGCGCGTCGCTGTTCTCCTTCGTCCGCTCACGCCCTCGCGCGGACGTGCTCGCTGCGGGCTCCGGCGTCGTCGCGATGCTCGCGGGCGATCTCGCGGCGCTGCTCCCGCTCTATCGCTACTGCGCGTGGTCGCGCGACAACGACTTCGTGTCGGTGAAGGAAGCGCTCGAGAAGAAGCAGACCGAGCGTCGTCAGAAAGGCATCGTGCGAGGCGACGAGGTACGCGTCGTGCGCGGCCTCTTCAGCGGACAGCTCGGCACGGTGCAGGAGGTCGACCCGCGCGGCGCCCTCCGCCTCCTCGTCGGCAAGATGACCATCAAGCTCGACGCCGCCGACGTCGAGCGGCGCGCATAGCGCAACGCTCTCGGATGGCGCGCACCGCGCCTACCGCTTGCGCGTTGCGATGCGCGTCGTGTGCTTCGCCGGATTGCCCTTCGCTGGCGCCGGCGAAAGGAGCCCGTGGATCTTCGCCGCGAGTGCGCGCGCGGACTGTGACGCTGCGGCATCGTGGCGGTGCATCGCGTCGAGCGAGGCCTGCACGAGCGTCGCGTGGGTCGCCGCGGCGAGCGCCGTGACCTGCGCCCCATCGCTACCGTCCCTCGAGGCTCGGAGCAGCGCATCGACTGTCAGCGCGTAGTCGCCGTTCGCTGCGGCGACCTTCGCCTCGTCGAGCGCGGTCCTCTGCACCTTCTGCGGCGGAGCCACCGGCGCGGGCGGCGGTGCCACGACCGGCGTGTTCTGGCTCGTCGGTGCCGCGAGCGGCGCGACCTCGGGCTCGGCCTTGTGAATCGCGAAGTACAGGATGACGCCGACAAGGATGACGCCAGCGACGACGCCAGCGATCCTGCGGCCGCGCGTCCCACCGTTCATCTCGTCGAGCATCTCCGCTTCGTTCATGCGCTCGCCGGGCAGCGCTGGCGCCGACCCGGAGCCCTTGACGACGGCCATCATCTGCGTGGCGCCGGTCTTGAGCGACAGACGGTTGTGATCCTGCGACGACACGGACACGCCGGCGTCGACGACCGCGTGCTGCCCCGTGATGCCCGTCGGTGCGAGCGGATCCTCGGAGGCCGACCTGGCCTCGGCCTTCGCGATCTCCTCCTCGATCTCGCCCTTCTTGAACCAGGCGGTCTCGCGGAAGCCGGCGCCCGCCTTTTCATTTTTGTTCGTCGGCCCCACGGCAGCCGCGATGGCATGCACCTCCACCGGCTTTGTCGCGACAGGTGGGAGCACAGGTGCAGGCGCGACCGGCGCCATGACCGGCATCGGCGTGGCGTCGACGATGGCAGGCGCCTCGGAGCCTCCGTCGGCGGCCCTCGTCTCGAAGACCGGCACGTCGTGGATAGCGGTCTTCTTCGCCTCCTCGTCCTCGAAGACCGGCACGTCGACGGCGGCGGTCTTGCGCTCGTCGCGTTCGCTGCTCTCCAACGGGACGGCCGGCAGCTCGGTGGCCGGCGCCGGCTGCGCCGCACGACTCGCGGCGATGAACGGCGACGGCATGCCCATCACGGTCGCACCCGGCGGCAGCGCGCGTGCGGGCTCGGGCACCAGTGTCGCGGCTGTGCCGAGCTCGGCCGCACGCACCACGGAGGCACCGGCCGACACGGACTCCACCTCGGTGATGAGCTGCCGGAGCGTGAGGTGACGACGACCGCCGCTCTTCTCGAGCGCCTTCGCGACGATGCGATCGAGCTCCGCAGGCACCGAAGGACGCGCGACCGACGGATGCGGCGGTGTCCCCGCGATGTGCTGCGCGAGCAGGCTCTCGGCATTGCCCTCGAACGGCGCCTTGCCGGTGAGCATGTAGTAGATGACCGCGCCGAGACTGTAGATGTTCGAGCGCTGATCGACGGGCTTGCCCTCGGCCTGCTCCGGCGACAAGAAAGCCGGCGAGCCGAACACCTTGTCACTGACGGCCTCCGCGAGCCCGAATTCGCCGACGGTGACGTTGCTGCCGTCGACGTGGATGTTGCGCGGCGCGACGTCGCGGTGGATGACACCCACCTTCTGCGCCTCGGACAGCGCCTCGCCGACCTGCCTCACGATCTCCTTGATGCGATCGAGGGCGAGCGGCCCGTCCTTCGCCACGAGTTCGTCGAGGGTGATCCCGGCAGGCACGTCGCTGACCACGAACACGGTGCCGTCGTCGAACTTCCCCTGATCGACGATACGCACGATCCTGGGCGTCGTGACCTTCGCGAGCTGCTTCCACTCGCGCAGCGCGCGATCGGCGAGCGCGGGCGACGGTAATGCTGCCGTGCTGGCGACCACCACGCGGACCGCCGCGTCGCGGTGCTGCGTGTCGACGGCGGAAAAGACGGTGCCGACTTCATTGGTCTGCGCCGAGCCACGGACCGAGAAGCGACCGCCGATCAGCTGCGGCGCGTCGAGCTGCGTGATGCCGGCGTTGGGCTCCGATGCGACGGCGGCTGCTGCGGCCATCTCGGCCTTCGAACCGCAGGAAGGGCAGAACTTCGCGTCGTCCGGGATGGGGATAGACGAGTGACAGGTCGAGCAGATTCGAGGCATGGGCGCTCCGCGCTGAAAGGCCAGGGCAGCATAGTAGCGCAAGCGCACGGACTCACAAAGCATCGGCGTTCCGAGCACCCACACCGACGGGTACACGAAACATCAATATATGAACCCCCAGCTCGCGACGCGAGCCAGGGTCGGGGAAAGCGACTTCTGAAGCGAGCCGAGGACTACTTGGCGGCAGGCTTGCCGGGCTCGCCACACGTGGCGAACAGCTCGGCGTTCGACAGCGTGGACTTGCGCGAGTCGCGGTTCTTGCGCTTGCGGCCAGCGTTGGAGTGCGCGCGGGCGCGCTTGTTCGTGGAGGCAGTGGTGTTCGATGCCATGGCTCGATCCTCGTTATGCGTACGAAAAGAAGCGGCAACCTATCGATGCTACGGCGCTTCGTCAAGGAAGAAGGCCTGCTTGCCCGGGTCGTCGCCCGGGGAACGCCTGACCCGAGCAGTTTGCACGCTGGCGACCCGACCGATCACCTGACGGAGGCCCGGCGGGTGACGCCTTCGCTACTTAGCGGTCACCGGTCGTGGCATACCGGGTGCACATCGTCACTTCATGGCCACGCAGTCCGCTCAGGCTCCGCCCACCGCTCCCGCCACCGTCCTCGTCGGCAGCTGGAAGCTCGGCCGCAAGCTGGGCGGACACAAGAGCAGCGGTGTCTACAAGGCCAAGCACGATCGCCTCGGCCGCACCGCCTGCGTGAAGGTCCTCGACGCGAGACTCGTGAAGGACGAAGAGGCCGTCAGCCGCTTCTTCTGCGAGGCTCGCGCCGTGGCAGAGCTCGGCGCCGAGCACCTCGTCGACATCTTCGACTTCGTCTACCACCCCGAGAACGGCCAGGTCGCGTACGTGATGGAGCTCCTGCGCGGCCAGGATCTGCGCCACCTCGTCGAGGCCAAGAAGAGCCTCGCGCCTGCACGCGCCGCACGTATCGCGGCGCAGCTCTGCGATGCGCTCGCCGCGGTCCACAAGGCCGGCGTCGTGCACCGCGACCTGCGCCCGTCCAATATCATGCTCGTCCGTCGCGGAGGTGACCCCGACTTCGTGAAGCTCCTCGACTTCGGCATGGCCCGGTTCCCCGGCAAGGTCCGTCATGCGACCGAGGTCGGGACGCAGATCGGCAGCCCGCAGTACGTCGCGCCCGAGCAGGCCGCGAGCGCCGACGTCGATGCGCGCGCAGACCTCTACGCCGTCGGTGCCATCCTCTTCCATATGCTCACGGGTTCACCTCCGTTCCGCGCCGCGACCCCCGAGGAGCTCCTCGGGCTCAAGAACGCCGCCGTGCGTGCACCGAGCCCTGCCGGTGATCACGGCGCAGGCACCGTGAGCCCCGCGCTCGCTGCGATCGTGCAGCGCCTCCTCGCGCGCAACCCGGCCGACCGCTTCCCCGATGCCGCGAGCGCGCGCGCCGCGCTGCTCGGCGCCGGCGAGATGGATCCCTGGTCCGGCGACGACCGCACGATGGCCGTGCAGCCGCTCTCCCCTGCCGTGCCCAGCGCATCTTCGCTCACGCGCCTGCGCTCGTACGGCCTCGGCATCTCGTTCGCCGTCGGCCTCGCGACGGGCCTCGTGCTCATGTTCCTGCGTTGAGCTACATGCGAGTGACGGAATAGACCCCGCCGACTCGCTGCAAGGCGCGCATGACGCCCTTGAGCTGGTCGAGGTCTTTGACACCGAACGAGAACGTGTTGAGCGCCTTGTTGTCGTCCATCGCGCGGCAGTTCGCCTGTGTGATGTTGACACCGAGGTCGTTGAACGACTGCGACAGCGACGCGAGGATGCCGGGCTTGTCGGCCGACACGATCTGGATCGCGACGGGGCGTAGCGACTTCTGCTCGCCGTCCCACTCGACCTCGATGCGACGCTCGGGATCGAGGTCCATCGCCTTGCGGCAGCCGAGCTGGTGGATGGTGACGCCACGGCCGATGCTGATGTAGCCGACGATCGGATCGCCGGGCACGGGTGCGCAGCACTTCGCGAAGCGGACCATCACGTCGTCCTCGCCGGCCACCTTGATGCCGGCGGATATCTTCGACGGACGCCGCGGCGCGACGACGCGACGCAGCAGGCCGACGACCGGGTTCTCCGACGGCGGGTTGTCGACAAATGCGCGACGCTTGTCCTCGGGGATGAGCTTCTCGACGACGTCGGCCGGCAGGATCTTGCCGTAGCCAACGCTGATGAGGAGCTCCCCCGCTGCCTGCACCTTGAAGATGGTGGCGACGCGATCGAGATCGCCCGACTTCTCGACCTTGTTGTAAGCCCACCCGTACTTCTTGAGCTCGCGCTCGAGGAGCTCCTTGCCGAGGGTGCGGCTGCGCTCGCGCTGCTCGGAACGCAGGTAGTTGCGGATCTTGGCCTTGGCCGACGAGGTCGTGCAGTACTTCAGCCAGTCCTTGCTCGGCTTCTGGTTCGGCGACGTGAGGATCTCGACCGTATCGCCGTTGCGCAGCACATAGCGCAGCGGCACGATGAGCCCGTTCACGCGCGCGCCGGAGCAGTGGTTGCCCACCTCTGAGTGGATGGCGTACGCGAGGTCGATGGGGTTCGCGCCCTTGGGCAGCGCCTTGACGTCGCCCTTCGGCGTGAAGACGTAGACCTCGTCCGCGAACAGGTCGACCTTCACCGACTCGATGAACTCGGTGGGATCGGTGAGATCGCGCTGCCAGTCCATGAGCTGACGCAGCCATGCAAAGCGCTTGTCGTCCTTGTCGCTGACCCCAGGCTGCTGGACGACGCGGCCCTCCTTGTAGGCCCAGTGCGCCGCGATGCCCTGCTCGGCGGTCCTGTGCATCTCGGCCGTGCGGATCTGGACCTCCATGCGCTCGTTGCCCGGTCCGATCACGGACGTGTGCAGCGACTGGTACATGTTGGGCTTCGGCAGCGCGATGAAGTCCTTGAAGCGGCCGGGGATCGGCGTCCACTTCGAGTGCATGAGGCCGAGCGTCTCGTAGCAGGCGCGCACGTCCTTCACGATCACGCGGAACGCGACGATGTCGAAGAGCTGCTCGAGCTGCCGCTCCGTCTTTCGGACCTTCTGATAGATGGACCAAAGGTGCTTCGGCCGGCCGTACACCGTGGCCTCGACCCCCGCCGCGACGAGCTCCTGTTCGAGCACCACGTTCACGTCAACGATGTATTTCTGACGCTCGCGGTGGTAGTTCTCGAGCTTGGCTGAGAGGTCCGCGAAGTCTTCTGGATACAGGTACTTGAAGCTAAGATCTTCAAGTTCTACTTTGATCCACTGGATACCGAGCCGGTTGGCGAGCGGCGCGTAGATCTCCATGGTCTCGCGGGCGATACGCTCCTGCTTCTCCGGCGACATGGACGCGAGGGTCCGCATGTTGTCCGTGCGATCGGCGAGCTTGATGAGGATGACGCGGATGTCGCGCGCCATCGCGAGCAGCATCTTGCGAAAGTTCTCGGCCTGGCGCTCCTCGCGGTTCTGCCATGGGATCTTGCCGAGCTTGGTGACGCCCTCGACCAGGAACGCGATCTCGGGACCAAAGAGGCGCTCGAGCTCGGCCGTCGTCGCCGACGTGTCCTCGACCGCGTCGTGCAGCAGGCCCGCACAGATCGACGGCACGTCGAGCTTGAGCTCGCTGATGAGCCCGGCGACACCGAGCGGATGCACCACGTACGGATCGCCGGAACGCCGCATCTGGCCATCGTGCGCCTTGGCCGCGAACTCGTAACAGCGACGGATGAGGTCGACGTCGGCTTGTGGGTGGTAGCTGAGAACTCGTTCGACGATGTCGGTGATCTGCTGCATCTATTGTGCGGGGGACGTTCCCGTCCCCCCTCCGTCGGAAGCGGGCTTCCGCAGCGGCCCTCTCGACAATGTAACTTGCATCACGTCGTACCGCTCCATTCCTGCGAGGGAACCTCGACGGTCACTTCGTGGGCGGCAGCGCGGCGACCTGACCGGTCGACGACGAGCGGCTCTCGGCCTCGCGCACGAGCGCCTCGGCCGCGAAGCCGACGCGATCGATCGTGGACTGCGCCGCGAGGTAGATGCAGCGCAGGCGATCGTACGCTCCGAGGAGGTCCTCGTTGACGATGAGGTACTGGTAGATGCCGTACTGACCGAGCTCGTCCTTGGCCTTCTGCAGCCGGCGCTCGATCACCTCGGGTGCATCGGTCGCGCGCTGGCGCAGGCGCCGCTCCAGCTCGTTAAGCGACGGCGGGAGAACGAACACCATCACCGCATCACGCTCGAACTTCGCCTTGATCTGCCGGCCGCCCTGGTAGTCGACGTCGAACAGCACGTGTCGTCCCCCGTCGAGCGCCTGCTGCACGGCCGCGACGGTCGTGCCGTAGGCGTTGCCGAAGACCTCGGCCCACTCGGCGAACTCCTCGCGCTCGACCATTGCGTCGAACGTGGGCCGGTCGACGAAGTGGTAGTCGACGCCATCTTCCTCGCCGCGCCGCTGCGGGCGCGTCGTGTACGACACGGAGAAGACGATGTCGGGGAACTCCTGGATCAGGCGCCGGCACAGCGTGGTCTTGCCCGCGCCCGACGGCGACGACACGACGATGAGGAGCCCGCGAGGCTTCGGTTCGGTCATGGACGGTTTCTCATTCCAGGTTCTGTACCTGTTCGCGGAACCTCTCCAGCTCCGCTTTCATCTCGATGACGGTGGCCGTGATGTCCGTCGACTGCGACTTCGAGCCGATGGTGTTCACCTCGCGGTGGATCTCCTGCGACAGGAAGTCGAGCCGACGGCCCGCGGCTTCCTTGCCGCCGAGCAGCCGGCGCGCCTCGTCGAGGTGAGCAGCGAGACGCACGAGCTCCTCGTTGACGTCGAGGCGCTCGGCGAGCAACGCCACCTCCTGCGCGAGGCGCTGCGGATCCACCTGACCGGGACGGTCGTCGAGCAGCGCGGCGAGGCGCGTCGCGAGCTTCTTCTTGTGTAGCTCCGGCTCGGCGTCCGCGAGCACTTTCACCTTGTCGCGGAGCGTGCCCAGCGTGTCGAGGCGGCCGGCGAGATCCCGGCCGAGCTCGGCGCCTTCGCGCGCGCGGGTGTCGGACAATGAGCGCAGCGCAGCATCGGTGGCAGCCCGCGCGGCCGTGAGCAGCGCGGGGCGCGTCGTCTCGGGCGCCCGCGGCCTCAGCACGCCCTGCTGCGCGCACACCAGCTCGAGCGATGGCGGCGGCGCACCAACAGCGACCGCGACCTCGCCGAGGGCCAGCGCCCACTGCTTCGCGCGCGCCGTGTCGACGAGCGGACCATCGGCCTGCGTCGGATCATCGCCCTCCTCGCGCAACGACAGCGAGACGGACCCGCGCAGGAGCCGCGCGCGCACGAGCTTGCCGAGCTCGGCCTCGAGCTCGGCGTCCTCTCGAGGCAGGCGCACCTTCAGCTCGAGGAAGCGATGGTTCACCGAGCGCAACTCCACAACGAGCCGGCGCCCATCGAGGTGCACCTCGGCCCGGCCAAAGCCGGTCATGCTCTGGAGCGCGGCGCTCAACGCTTCTGGCGGTACCACGCGACGGTGCGCGCGATGCCCTCCGTGAAGCGGACCTTGCCCGTGTAGCCGAGCATGCTCCTCGCCTTGTCGATGTCGGCGAGCGAGTGGCGGATGTCGCCGGTGCGGCCGGGCTCGTGGCGCGGCGCGACCTTGGTGCCCGTCTCCGTGGCGATGGCGTCGACGACCTCGAGCAGCGACGCCGCCTCACCGCACGCAATGTTGAAGACCTGCCCGGAGACGCCCTCGGCCTCGCACGCGCGGATGTTGGCCTCGACGACGTTGTCGATGTAGCAGAAGTCGCGCGTCTGACCACCGTCGCCGTAGATGGTGGCGGCCCGACCCGCGAGCGCCGCGGTCACGAAGTTGGGGATGACGGCAGCGTATTGCGACTTCGGATCTTGCCGCGGCCCGAAGACGTTGAAGTAACGTAGCGCGACCGTCGGCAGCCCATAGCAGACGTGGAAGACCCTGAGATAGTGCTCGCAGGCCAGCTTCTGCGCAGCGTAGGGCGACAGCGGGTCGGGCATCATCGTCTCGACCTTGGCCTCGCCAGGCGTCTTCTCGCCATAGGCCGACGAGGACGCGGCGAACACGACGCGCTTCACCTTGGCCGCGACGGCCGCGTGCAGCAGCGTGACCGTGCCGTGGACGTTCACGTGATCGGTGCCGCTCGGATCCTCGACCGACCGCGGCACCGAGGGGATGGCCGCCTCGTGGAGCACGTAGTCGACGCCCTCGACGGCGCGCGCGACCGCCGCCGCGTCCGTGACGTCGCCCTCGATGAGCAGGAACTGGCCGGACGCCGTCTGCGCCTCGAGCCCCGCCAGGTTTTCGCGACGCCCCGTCGCGAAGTTGTCGAAGGCCCGCACCCGGTCACCGCGCGCGAGGAGCGCGTGACACAGATTGGACCCGATGAAGCCACCGCCACCGGTCACGAGAAAGGTCGCCATTGCGCGGTCTTTTACCGCGTCCTTGGCCCATCCGTAAACCGTTTCACCACAGAGATCTCCCGACGTGCCCGCCGGCATCCGATCGCCCTATCATGAACGCCGGTACACACCCTTGGATGCGAACGGAAGGTCACGCACCCAGAAATACCCGAGCAACTCTTCGTGATCGCTGCGTACAATCGGGCGTGGCTGCGGCACGGAAGCTGTACTACACCGAGCTCCAGGAGGCTTTCATGGTTGTCCGTGGGTCAAGATTCGGCCGTATCACGTTGGGGCTGGCACTCGGTCTCAGCGCCGGGCTGACTGTGCTCTCGCCGCAGGCGTACGCCCAGGTGACGGATACGACCGCGCCAGAGGCACCCATGGATCCGTACGTGCCGGCGCCGCCGCCGGTCCTCGCGCCGACGCGCGTACGCATCCCGGCGCCCTCGTCACGCCAGGCCGAGGTCGCGCCCACGGCGTCGGGCTCGTCCAGCAACGGGCCCGTCATCAACAACACGAACACCAACACCGTGAGCCCCGTCATCACGGCGAACCCCACGAACACCAACACGGCCAACCCGGTCCAGACGAACACGAGCACGAACACCAACGACAACCGCTCGAACGCCGCGGCCACGGCGACGAACAATAATACGATCTACATCTATCCGCCGTCGATGACGCCTCCGGCACCTGCCCCCGTCGCGTCGGCCCCATCCATCGGTCCCCCGCCGCTGGTTGCACCGCCGGACGTCATGAACCCGTACGCGAACGGCTATCAGCCGCGACGCATCCGGCTCAATTGTCGTCAGCTCTGCCAGCGTCCGCCGCAGTACGCGTACCCGCCGTATTCACTGTCGTACGGGCAGTCGTACCGGCCGACCGTGCGCAAGCCGTTCGAGAAGTTCCGCGTGATGAGCCTCGGTGGCCACTACACGATCTTCGGCATGGCGAACCAGCCGCTCGTCGGCTGGGGCACGCTCCAGGGCGGCGGCGTCTCGCTCGAGTTCCGGTCGCGCGGCCACTTTGGCTTCGAGATGTCGCAGGACTTCCTGCACGGTCAGTTCCGCTCGGGTGACGCCAAGTTCGATCGCAAGAGCTACCCGTTCGAGCTGACGTTCAAGGGCTATGTCGCCAAGAACACCGATCGTAACCACTTCAACCTCTGGTTTGGCGGTGGCGTCGGCGCAATGTCCAGCACCATCACCGTGCCGATCGGCAACGACATCTCCATCCACCAGAACTTCCTCGAGTGGATGGTCCACGGCGACATCGGCGCCGAGATCCGCATGAAGTGGTTCGCCATCGGCGCCGAAGGCCGCATCTCGGCGCTCTACCGCGACCGCAGCTACGGCTCGGGCGCCAACTATGGCGACGTCAAGTATGCGCCGGTTCCCGCCAGCACCTGGGGTGTCCAAGGCCGCGCGTTCATGAAGTTCGCGTTCTAACGCACCGAGCTTCCTGGCCACGACCTCGCGCTCGGACAGGTCAACGCTTCGCGAGGAGCGTTGGCCTGTCGCTGGTGTGCTCGGTGCGCGCCCGCGCTGCGAACTCATGGAGCATGCGGTCGAGCGTCGCGTAGTGAATCGGCTCCGCGGGCGCGGGCTTCCTTGCTGGCTCGGCCAGAGCCGGGGCAACGGCAAGGAGTGCGGGGAGCAAGAAGGCGAGGTGGAGGATCTTCATCGGGTGCTCCTTGGCTTGGTAGGATTTATACCTACACTATCCTACCCGAGCACGCCGCGTGCAAGTTGCTGTGAATCGACTATCGAATAACCCACAAGAACAGCCAGTTGAGCAGCGTCGTGACGGCTGCCGCCAGGATCGTCCAGCCGAAGCCCTCGATCTTCACGCCGCTGACGAGCTTGTCGGCGAGCCACCAGAGGAAGCCGTTGATGACGAGCAGGAAGAGCCCGAGCGAGAGGAAGACGAGTGGGAACGAGATCGCAACGAGGATGCCGTAGAGCAGCGTGTCGAGCAGCCCGAGCACGATCGCGAACACGATCGCCGAACCGAAGGACCGCACCTTGATACCCGGAACGATGCGCGCGGTGAGCAGCACAGCGAGGGCGAAGACGAGGATGTGAAAGAGGTACTGAAGCATCGGTAGACTGCCTTTCTTTGAGCTGTGAGGCGTGGTGGCGGGTGCTGGCCGCTACAGGCCGAGAGCGTGCGCGAGCCCGCCCCGATACGCTGCTGCCAGTGATGACACGGTCGCGTCGACGACCTTCTTCCCCTGCACTTCGATGGCGAGCGAGCCACCCCCGGTGCGACCGATACGCTTGAAGGGCGCGCCCTGCTCCTGCGCGATGCGCTCGACGTCCGCCTCGCGCGACTCGTCGTAGGCGACGAGGATGCGCGACGGCGCCTCACCGAAGAGCAGACAGTCGGGGCGGATGTCGCTGTCCAGGCTGACGTGCGCACCGACGAGAGGATCGCCGAAGCACGTCTCTGCGAGCGCGACGGCGAGCCCGCCCTCCGAGCAGTCGTGCGCTGCGACGACGAGCTGCGCGCCGATGAGCGCGCGACACGCCTTGCCTACCCTCGCTTCCTTCTCGAGGTCGAGCTTCGGCACGGGGCCGGCGACCTGACCGTGCACGAAGGCGAGGTACTCCGAGCCGCCGAGCTCATCGGTGTTGTCGCCCAGCAAGGCAATCGCGAGGTTCGCCGGGAACCAGGAGCCGACCGCGTGACGGGCCTCGCTGATGACGCCGACCATGCCCACGGACGGCGACGGGAAGATCGGGCGGCCATCGGTCTCGTTGTAGAGCGAGACATTGCCAGAGACGACGGGCGTCTCGAGCGCACGGCACGCGTCGCCGAGGCCACGGATGGCCTCCTTGAGCTGGTGCATGATCTCGGGGCGCTCGGGCGAGCCGAAGTTGAGGCAATCGGTGATCGCGAGCGGCTCCGCGCCGACGGTCGAGATGTTGCGATACGCCTCCGCCACGGCGAGCTTCGCGCCCTCGTACGGGTCGAGCTGGCAGAAGCGCGGGTTGCAGTCGGTGGTGAGCGCGACGCCCTTGGCGCGCACGAGGTCCGTCGCGCCATCGAGGATGCGAACCACGGCCGCATCCGCCGCTCCAGGACGCCGCACGGTGCCGAGGCGCACCATGTGGTCGTACTGCTGGAACACGAGGCTGCGCGATGCGATGTTCGGCGCGGCGAGCAGCGACGCGAGCGTGGCGTTCAGATCGGCGGGCGCGGCGGGCAGCCTCACGGTCGGTGCCGCAGGACCCGGCTTGCTCGGGCGATCGTAACGCACGCCTTCGGCGAGCGGCTCGATGGGCAGATCGACGATCTTCTCGCCGCGATCCATGAGCACGATGCGGCCCGTGTCGGTGACCTTGCCGATGACGGCAGCGTCGAGGTCCCACTTGTCGAAGATCGCGTGCGCCTCGGCCTCGCGCCCCGC
>JBDTCO010000167.1:0-45180 GCA_039923495.1 Polyangia bacterium | reverse complement strand
GATCGTGCGCGCGGTGACGGTGCCGCTGAACGGCGCGACCGGGCGCGCGAAGGCCTTGGTGCGCACGAGGCGGTTCACGTTGGCTTGCATGGACGCCACCGTAGCCTTCGCGACCTTCACGTTGGCGTCGTCGACGCGGGCCTGCGTGCGACGCTGCGCGAGCTCCTGTCCCGACGTGACCCCCGCCGGCGTGAGCGTCTCGTAGCGCTTCTGCTCGGTGCTCGACAGCGTCGAAGAGGTCTCCGCGCGCAGCACGTTGGCCTCGGCCTGCACGAGGTCCGCGCGCGCCTGCTCGAGCTGCGCGTCGAGCTCTGGCGTGTCGATCTCGGCGAGCTGCTGGCCTTCCTTGACCAGGTCGCCGATGTCGACGAGCCAGCGACGCACGTAGCCCGAGACGCGCGGATACACCACGGTGTCCTCGAGCGCCTCGGTGATGCCGGGCAGCTGCAGCGGGCGGTCCTGCGCCATCTCCTTCGGAGACACGAGCTCCACGCGCGGCGCAGCCTGCGACGTCCTCCGAGCCTCCTCGTCGATGACGCGCCTCTGCCGCCACCTCGGAACGAAGCCAACGATGAACAGCAGCACGACCACCACCGCCGTGATGACGACGAACAGGAGGCCCTTTCTGCGCGAGACCGTCGCGGGCGGCGGCAGCTCGAACTCGAGCTCGTCGTCCTGCTCGTCATTGGGCTCCCAGCCCTTCCCCTTCGCCTTCTTGCCCGCGGCGGCACTGTCCTTCGACTCGTGCGCAGGCAGCAGGTGGTCGTCGACCTTCGTGCCGCGGTGCTCCGGCAGGAGCTTGTCGCGTCCGCTCACAGAGACTCCACTTCCTCATCGACCTCCTGCGCCTTCTTGCGCAGGAGGCTGTACATCACAGGGACGAAGAACAGCGTCGTGAACGTCGCGAACGTCAGGCCGCCGATGACCGCGCGACCGAGCGGCGCGTTCTGCTCGCCGCCCTCGCCGAGGCCGAGCGACATGGGCAGCATGCCGATGATCATCGCGAGCGCGGTCATGATGACGGGACGAAGGCGCGTCATGCCGGCAGCGAGCGCAGCCTGCACGGCGTCGCGCCCTGCGACGCGCTGATCGTTGGCGAACGTGACGACGAGGATGGAGTTGGCCGTCGCGACACCGACACACATGATCGAACCCATGAGCGCGGGGACGCTGAGCGTGGTCTGGGACACGAAGAGCATCCAGCAGATCCCGGCGAGCGCGCCCGGGAGCGCGGTGAGGATGATGAGCGGGTCGATCCACGACTGGAAGTTCACGGCCATCAGCAGGTAGACGAGCACGATGGCGAACACGAGCCCGTAGCCGAGGCCGCGGAACGACGAGTTCATGCTCTCGACCTGCCCCTTGACCTTCACCTTGAGGCCGCGCGGATAGTCCTTCTTCATGCGCTCAAGAATCCCGTCGATGGCGTCGGAGACCGAGCCGAGGTCGGTTCCCTCGACGTTGGCCTGCACGTCGTAGGTGCGCTGGGTGTTGTAGTGCGTGATGTTCACGACGCCGGCGACACGATGCACAGTGGCGACGTTGGAGAGCAGCTGCGGCGACAGGCTGCCGACACCGGCGCTGTCAGGCGAGCCACCCGCGAGCGCGGCCGGTGTGTTGCCCGCGGCGATGATCGACATCGGCGTGCGCTCGAGCGCGGCGACGGAGTTCATCTTGTACTGCGGCGTCTGCACCGCGACGAGGTACTGCACGCCGCGCTTGTCGACCCAGAAGCTCGGCGCGACCTGACCGCTCGACGACAGCGACACGAGCAGATCGCTCGAGACGTCGCGCTCCGTGAGGCCCATGCGGCTGGCGAGCGTGCGATCGACGTCGACGCGGAGCTCGGGGCGGTCCTGTACCTGCGCGAGGTGCACGTCGGCTGCGCCCGGCACGCGGCGCAGCTCGCCTTCGATGCGTCGCGCCATGGCGAGCACGGCGTCCTGCGTACCGACGGCACCGATGAGCTGGATGTCGATGGGCGCGGGCAGCCCGAAGTTGAGCACCTGCGTCGAGATGTCGGGCGCGAGGAAGAAGAACGTGAAGTCGGGGAACTTCTGCCTCAGCACGCGCCTGAGCTTCTGAACGTAGAGATCGGTGGCCTTGTGGCCTTCCTTCAGCGCGATCTGGATCTGCCCATCCGCGGACGAGATGAGCGCCCCCTCCGAGAGCGACAGGTTGATGCCCGACGACGGGATCCCCATGTTGTCGATGAGGATGTCGATCTCCTCGGCGGGGATGACCTCGTGGATGGCGGCCTCGATCTCGGCGAAGCGCGCCTCGGTCTCCTCGATGCGTGTGCCGGGGACGCCGCGACAGTGCAGCTTGATGAGGCCTGCATCGACGGTGGGGAAGAAGTCCTTGCCGATGAAGAGGAAGAGGCACATCGACAGGGCAGCGAAGCCGAGGAAGCACGCGATGAGGAGGCCGCGCCGCTCGAGCGCCCACGCGATCAGGCCACCGTATCCGCTGCGCAGGTGATCGAAGCGGTGGTTGAACCGCTCGTGGAAGCGTCCAAACCAGCTACGGTCGTGCTCGCCCTTGATGTACATCGCCGCCTCGCCCTTGAGGAGCGCGCGGACCATCGTCGGGACGAGGGTGCGCGACAGGACGTACGACATGAGCATCGCGAACACGACCGCCATGGCCATCGGCACGAAGAGCGACTTGGCGGAGCCGGTGATGAAGCCGACCGGCACGAAGACGATGCAGATGCAGAGCGTGGCCACGAGCGCGGGCGTCGCGATCTGATAGGCGCCATCCATGATCGCGTGGACGAGCGGCTTCTTCTGCAGGAGGTTGCGATGGATGTTCTCGATCTCGACGGTTGCATCGTCGACGAGGATGCCAACGGCGAGCGACAGCCCGCCGAGCGTCATGACGTTGAGCGTCTTGCCGAGGAGGCCGAGGATCGTGATGCTCGTGAGGATCGCGAGCGGGATGCTGAGCACCACGATGAACGTCGATCGCCAGCTCCCCAGGAACACGAGGATCATGAGCGCGGTGAGGCCGGCCGCGATGGCCGCCTCCTCCACGACGCCGGAGACCGCGGCGCGCACGAACAGCGACTGATCGAAGAGGAGCTTCACCTTCAGCTCCTTCGGGATCTTCGTGAGGATGTTGGGTAGCATCGCCTTCACGCGTCCCGTGACGTCGAGCGTCGACGACTTCCCGGACTTCAGGATCGTCATGAGCGCGGCCTTCTTGCCGCCGACGTGCACGATGCTCGTCTGCGGTGCATTGCCGTCGCGCACGTTCGAGACGTCGCGCATGAAGATGGTCTTGCCGTTGATCGTCTTGATGGGGATCGCGTTGATCTCGTCGACGAGCTCCGGGCTCGAGTTGATGAGGACCGGATACTCCCGCGAGCCGATCTTCGTGGTGCCGCCGGGGACGATGATGTTCTGCGTGCCGATGACGTTGCTGATGTCGCGCGGCGACAGGCCCGCGCCGTAGAGGCGCTCGGGGTCGATGTCGATCATCACCTGGCGCATCTTGCCGCCGTACGGGTACGGGATCTGCGCGCCCTTGATGGTCGCGATGTCGGTGCGCACGAAGTTGAAGCCGAGGTCGAACAGCGCCTGCTCCGACAGCGTATCGCTCTCGAGCGACGCCTGGATGACCGGGACGTTCGCCGCCGAGTACTGGATGACGAGCGGCGGCGTGGCGCCCGGCGGCATGGTGCGCAGCGCGGTCTGCGAGACGGCGACGATCTGCGCCACCGCGGCGTCGATCGACGCGCCGGGTTGGAGGAAGACCTTGATGACGCAGATACCGGTGAGCGACTGGCTCTCGACGTGCTCGATGTCGTTGACCACCGTCGTGAGGAACCGCTCGTAGTTCGTGGTGACGCGGCGCTCGATCTCCTCGGGCGGCAGCCCCGCGAAGTTCCAGATGACGGACACGACCGGGATGTCGATGTTGGGGAAGATGTCGGTCGGCATCGTGTCGATGCTGAACGCCCCCATGAGCACGATCATCAGCGTCATGACGACGATCGTGTACGGCCGCTTCAGCGCGAGTCTGACGATCCACATCGGGACGACGAGTGTAGCGAACGGTCACGTGCGGCCACGGTATTTGTTGACGGGATGCGACCACGGATTCGCATCGAACGATCACGCACCGGCTCACCCCGGCGCGGCTGGCCGGGAGGCGCTCAGAAGCAAACGCAGTTGCAGGTGGTGCCGCTACAGGAGCCGACGCCGAGCTTGTTCTGGAGCGCGCAGGCGGCAACACAGCTCGCGGGGCAGAGCGTCGAGTCGCAGCTTCCCTTCACTGTCATGTCGGGCGGCGGCGACAGGTCGACGATAGCGAGGTCGTGCGTCGAGAGGTCACCTGAGAGGTCCTCGCCGGCGAGCAGATCCGGCGCGCTCGACAGCGACAGGTCGGGAGCGGCACCGAGGTCGCGCGCGGCGGCCTTCATATCCGGGTTGGAGCCGGTCGTCACGGACGCGCATCCACCAGCGGTCACGACGGCAATGAACATCAGAAGCGTGCGCAGCATGCTCATCGGGCTCCTTCGACTGCTCGGGAGACTACAGCCGTACGCAACGGGAGCGAAATCTGCCCGACGCGCGCCAGGGACTCATCCGCGACACCGTCGTTGCCGTGACCGCGCTCGCACAGCAACTCCGCGCAGATCACATCCGCTCGAGCAGCAGCGAGAGCCCCTGACCGACGCCGACACACAGCGACGCCAGACCTCGCTTGCCTCCCGAGCGCACAAGCTCCCGCGCGAGCGTGCCGGCGAGGCGAGCACCCGAGCAGCCGAGCGGATGACCGATCGCGATCGCGCCCCCGTTCACGTTCACGCGATCCTCGGACAGCTCGAGCCCCTGCATCACGGCGAGCGACTGCACCGCGAATGCCTCGTTGAGCTCGACACGATCGAGATCGCGCGTGGTCCAGCCCGCGCGTGCGAGCGCCTTCCTCGTCGCGGGGATCGGACCTACGCCCATCACGCGCGGATCCACGCCGGCTGCCGCTCCCGTGACGATGCGAGCGAGCGGCTTCCAGCCCATCTTTCGCGCGCGCGCCGCCGAGCACACCAGCAGCGCCGCCGCACCATCGTTGAGCGGCGACGAGTTGCCGGCCGTGACCGTGCCGCCCGCGCGGAACACCGGCCCCAGGCGCGCGAGCTTCTCGAGCGTGCTGTCGGCGCGCGGGCCTTCGTCCCTGTCGAAGCGCACCGTCGATCCGCGCTTGTCGCCGGGGACCTCGACGGCGATCGTCTCCTCCGCGTGGAAGCTCGCCGCCGCGACGGCCCGCTGGTGGCTCGTCAGCGCGAACCGATCCTGCGCCTCGCGCGTGATGCCGGTCTGCGCCTGCACGTTCTCCGCGGTCTCACCCATGGCCTCGAGCGGGAAGCGCAGCTTCATCTTCTCGTTCGGGAACCGCCAGCCGAGCGACGTGTCGAACAGCGTCTGCGGCCCCGTCGGAAACGCCGCGGACGGCTTGGCCATGACGAGCGGCGCGCGCGTCATCGACTCCACGCCGCCGGCGAGGAACAGGTCGCCCTCGCCCGCCTTGATCGAGCGCGCCGCGAGCCACACCGCTTCGAGGCCGGACGCGCAGAGGCGATTCACCGTCACGCCCGGCACGTGATCCGGCAGGCCCGCCAGGAGCAGCGCCATGCGCGCGACGTTACGGTTGTCCTCGCCGGCCTGGTTCGCGCAGCCGAGCACGACGTCGTCGAGCTCGTCGGCAGGTACGTTGCCACGCGCAACGATGGCGGCGAGCACGAGCCCTGCGAGATCGTCGGCCCTCATCTCCTTGAGGCCGCCTCGGAACCGACCGATCGGCGTCCGCACGTAGTCCACGATGACCGGCTCCAGCTCAGCGCTCATGCGAACGACCTTAGCACCCCGCCGGGGGGTCAGTTCCAGGCAGGATCGGTCGATCCGGCGCAGAAGCAGCCGTTGCTCGTCATGTTGTAGCGGGCGTGGCCGGCGGCAGCGATCGTGCCGGTGGACGAGTAGATCCAGCAGGCACACGTGGTCGCGCTCTGCTTGCAGACCCCGCTACCGATGTTGCTGCCGGAGCCACAGTGCCATCCGTCCGAGGCGGTGCCGGCGATGCCGACCGCGGCGGCCGCGGCGGCGAAGGCCTCGGTCACGTTGTACGTGCCGGCCGGCCCGCAGTCGAAGAACGAGTCGGAGAAGCCGTCTGTGTGCGTGGTCTGACAGCCCTGCGGGCAGCAGCCGGCGGTGCCCTGCGCAGACGACGCGGCGGTCGGGCACTCGCAGCCATCCTGATCCGTGCCCACCGTTCCGTTGCAGTCGGCGCGGCCCGCGGCGCACGTGTAGCTGCAGCGCTGACCGTCGCAGCTCGCGGCGATGCTGTCGGCCGTGGTGCTGCACGCGCAGCTGTAGGCGCAGCTCGCGTTGCCGGTCTGCGGCACGACGCAGGCCGCCGACGTGACGACGCCGCCCGTGGCGCAAGCGCCACACATCCCGCAGTGCGACGTGGTGGTGGCCGACGTCTCGCAGCCGTCGGTGTCGGGCGCCGTCGTGGTGCAATCGGCGAACGTGTCGACGCAGCCGGTGTACGTGCAGCTGCCGGCTGCGCAGCCCGCGCCGGTGCTGTGCGCGGTGTCGCAGACGTTGCCGCACGCGCCGCAGTGCGTGGGGTCACCTTGCAAATCGAAGCACGAGCCGGTGCAGCAGCTTCGGCCCGCGTCACACGCCTGCGCGGCGTTGCAGCCGGGCACACACGCCTTTTGCGCGGAGCACACGGTACCGGGCTGACAGTCGCCGTCGAGCACGCAGCCGACGCACTGGTGCGCGGTCGTGTCGCACGCGAGGGCAGCGCCCGTGCCTGCACAGTCGCTCGACGCCTTGCAGCCCAGCTCACACGTGTGCGTGGCATCGGCGCAGTAGCGGCCCTTGGCGCAGTCGTCGGCGCGTGACACGCACGTCACGCACACGCCGGAGGCGGTGTTACAGAAGCTACCCAGCGACGAGCCGGCGCAGTCGGTGTCGACCGTGCATGGCATCTGCAGATCGGGGTGCGACGCATCGGGCGACGACGCGAGGTCCGGCAGCTCGACGGCCGCGTCGCCGGCATCGTGCGTCGCGACGGGTGACAACGTCACGGACGCGCACGCTCCGAAGAAGAGCACGAAGCCGATGACGACGCGCTTCACGCGCCTAGTAACCAGAAACGGTGCGTACTTTGGAAGTCATTCCGTACACCGCGATGCGCCGACGCAGATCGATCGTATCGACGGATTTGCGACGGATGTAGAGCGTGAAGCCCACGCCCGTCGAAGTGGCGGGATCGGGCAGCCCGATCCCGAGCACGTTCTTCATCGAGGTGGACGTGGTGCCGTTGCGCCCGAAGTAGAGCCACTGCGTGGTGAGCGCCGAGGTGGGCGGGCTGGCATACACGCCGTTGCCGTCGAGCGTGTCGGTCGAGCCCGCGTACAGCGCGGAGTACGCATCGGTGCCATTCGCGACGCTCACGAGCCGGCCCTTCTCAGCCGTCACGGGCACGGCGGCGCAGCTCGTCTGCGCGTCGGTATAGGTCGGCGCGGTGCCGATGTTCGTGACCTGGCACCACTGCACGCTGGTCTGGGTGAACACGACCATGAAGGGCTGGTGTGTCGTGATCGCGCGACGGGACGCGGTCATGATGGCGTCGCGGTTGGTGGCCACCCAGTTGTCGACCTGGAAGCGCGATTTGTTCGCCGAGAACGACGTGAGCGCGACGGCGGCGATGACGCCGATCATCGCGACGACGACCATGAGCTCGACGAGAGTGAAGCCGCGCTGTCTTGCCATCCTCATCCTCAATTGCGCAGCGTGATCTCGCTCGTGAGCGAGCGACGGACGCGACCGTCAGTGGCGAACTGGGGCGGGAAGTTGTCCTCGTAGCCACCCTTCATCGTCGCCGCGGCGCTCTTGTTCAAGCCCGAGATGATCTGCCGCGCCGTGAGCGTGACGCGGATGGCCGTCGCCTGCGACGGATCGCAGACCCCCGCGCCGTTCGGCGGCGCGAGCGCCGGATCGTCGGTGTCGTTGCACACGCGACCGTCCGCCATGAGGTACGCGAGCTGCAGGTCCTCGATGTCGTCCGAGAGGATGCTCCAGTTCATCGTCGTCGGCGGATCGATGGGGCTCATCGGCACGATGGCGACGACGAGGCGCGTCGAGTCCACGGTGTTCCCGCTGGCGGCGGTCTGGAGGATCTTGAAGTAGACCTGGTTGCGGAAGCGCCGCACGGGCGTCGGGTACGTGATCGTGGTCATCGGCGAGGGGTCGTTGTTGGCGCAGTCGACCGAGCCCGACGACGAGTGCGTCACCTGCGTCGAGTACACGCCGTTGGCCAGCATCGAGCTCGGCACCATCGTGGAGATCTGGCGGAGCACGCCGTACGAGCCGAGCGGCAGCGCCGCGGTGGTGTTCATGAAGAGCAGGTAGTCGCTGACCGCCCACGAGGTGTTGATCGCGGCCGGCGTGGCGATGGTCGCGACGGTCCCCGTGTCCGCGACGGCGAGCGCGTTGCCGGTGTCCACCGCGGTGATCACGCGCAGCACGTCGGGGTACAGGTTGTAGTCCCCCGCGGTCGTGTCGTAGCTCCCCGCCGTCACCGGCGGCGGCCAGCTCGTCAGCCCGTTGTACATCTGCACACGGAACAGGTTCCGCACGCCCGAGCAGCCCGGCGACAGCTGCATGCGCCCGTTCGACATCCCGGCGCCCGACGTGCGGATGGTGCGCTCGATGGTCGACATCGACGTGCGCAGCGACTGCTGCATCTCGCCGATCTGCCGCTGGCGCGCGGACTGGCTGTTGAACACCGAGCTGATCTGGAACGCGCCCGCCATGAGGATCCCGGCGAGCCCGAGCGAGATCAGCAGCTCGATGATGGTGAAGCCTCGGGCACGTCTCGTACCGATTCTCATATCGGGGTCGCCGTCGGGTCGAGCATGCCGGTCACGAGCGTGACGCAGTGGTTGGGGTACGTCGTGGCCGCGCTGGCGTTGGTGGAGTTCGTGGAGTTGTCGTCGTTCCAGCAGGTCGTGATGGCGATCTCCAGCGTGCGCAGCGAGTCACCCGCGCCTCGGACGTAGGTGCCACCGTACGCCGCCGACGCCGTGCCTGCGGTCGGCGCCGTGATGTTCGTGTTGAGGAAGTACTGCTGGCCGAGGCGGTCGTACTGCTGCGTCTGGACCGGCGCGCCGAACGCCGCGCCGGTGTTGGGACCGCGCAGCGTGGCGAAGCCTCCCACGCCGTTCGCCGTGAAGATGCAGCTCGACGGACTCGCGGTGCCTGGCGCGGTCTGGCTGTTCTTGCACGTGACCTCGCACGTCGCCCAGCCCGACACCGCCGTGGCCTTGAGGCACGTGATGGCAGCCGCCGGCGCGAGCCGGATCGCCTCGATGATGGTCGACGAGCGCGCCTGCGCCTGCGACACACGCGACGACGTGGAGGTCGCGACGACGGACGTGGAGATGACGCGGAAGATGGCGAGCATGCCGACCACGATCACGACGAGCGACATCATCAGCTCGACCAGCGTGACGCCGCGGCTTCGTTGCCTGCCTCTCATGGAATGTTCCTCATAGCTCCTGCCACAGAAGGCTGCGCATCGCCCCGATGAGACCGGAGCCGATGGACGTCCCGTTACCGGCCGTGGGCGTGTTGTTCCAGGTGCCGGAGCCGAGCACGGTCGTCGAGCCCCCGATGGTGTTCACGAGGACGTGTCCGTCGTAGACGCGCATGGACGAGATCGCCGCGCCCGCGATGGCGGTGATCGTCGGCGTCTGCGCCGGGACACCCGCGGTACCCGTGGTGCCGAGGGTGATGATCGAGCCGGTGCCGGTCGCGCACACCGACTGCGACGCCGCACCGGCGGTCGCGAAGAACACGTTCGTGTCGTTCACCGTCGGCGCCGCCCACACCTTCGAGCCGTCGGCGATGGTGTACTTGTAGACGAGCGTCCCCTTGCCCTGGCTGCACGTGCCGACCGGGTCGTCGTCCTCGTACGAGAAGATGTGATAGTTCGACGCGACCGCGCCCGAGCCGTCGGGGTTCGAGCCGCCACCGACGAAGATCTGCACCTTCGGCAGCGCGAGCGTGCTGCCCTGCATGAGCTGCACGGCGAGCCCGCTGTAGTTCGTCTCGCCCATCGACGCGATGAGGCAGGCCTTCTGCGTCGTCGTGTCGACCTTGAAGACGCGGCCCGCCGTGTCGACGGTGTAGACGCGGTCCGGCATGCCGTCGGTGTCCGCGTCGACGAGGCTGACGTAGCCGGCGATGCCGGTGGCCTGCGCCGCGTTCGGCGCGACGTTGAGCTGGACCTTCTTCGAGATGGCGCCGGAGAGCGCATCGATGAAGTACACGTACTCGTCCTCGACCGCCGAGTTCAGGCCGGAGCTCACGACGAGCTGGTGCGCGTAGCCGGGCGCGACCGGCGTCTCCATGAGGCCGATCGACGGCGAGAGGTTCGAGCCGCTGAAGTCCGCATCGGTGAAGTCGGTCGCCCAGACGGACTTCGGCAGGTCCGTCGACATGTCGACCGCCGTGATGTAGCGCTGGCTGGTGCCGAGGGACGCGTACGCCATCGTGCGGAAGCTGCCACCGCCCGGGATGCTCGGATCCCAGATGTCCTCCACGGACACCGAGCCGTCCACCTCGGCGAGCGGGTTCGAGCCCGGCAGGTAGCCCTTCGCGTAGGGCTCGTTGTTCTTGAGCTGCGAGAGCTGCGACGGCGGGATCCACGCCCACACCTCCTTGCCGGTGCCGTACGCGTTGGCCTCCGTGCCGGCGAAGCACCCGCGCAAGAGCGACGCGGAGCAGGTGTCGTGGCTGGCCGCCGCGTCATCGGTCGGCCGGAACTGGCCAGCGTCGAACGCGTGCAGCATGCCGTCCTGCGAGCCCACGATGGCACGCGTGAGGCGGCCGGTGTTCGCGAGGCGATACGCGTTGTGCTTGGCGGCGAGCGTCGCCGGTGCGTTGTAGCCGTCGATCCACGTGGGCCGTACCGGTGGGCCGATGACGGCCGGCGACGAGTTGTGCATCGCCCCGAGGCGCCAGGCGCGAGCCTGCGGCTGCGCGGTCGGCGCCGGCGTGAACGTGATGCCCGACGGGAACTCCCACCCGCGCGTCCACTGCAGCAGGAACTGCGCGTCGACGTCATTCACGACGTTGTCGCCGTTGAAGTCGTACACGAGCTTGGCGCTGTTGGTCGCGGTCCGGACGCTCGTCGGGAGCACGAGCTGGTACAGCGACGCGCTGTTGGCCGTCTTGAACTCCGTCGTCACACCGCCGACGCTCGTCCAGATGCTGCGCGCGTCGGGACCGACGGACGACGAGACGAGACCGCTGTCCCAGAGCGTGGGCGGCGTCGTGTAGGGCGAGCCCGGCGTCGTCGGCGCGTAGAGCTCGTTCGTCGAGAAGTGACCACGCAGCGAGTAGTCGGCGTTGGTGGCCGTGGGCTCCGTGGTCGGGAACGGCGGGGTCTCGAGCGCGCCGCTGTACGCGACGTTCGCGAGCGGGATCGGCGCGGCGAACTTGAAGACGCCGTGCGAGACGGCGTTGTAGCCGATGTTGAACGAGGTGAGGACCGGCTCACACGCTTGCACGGGCGAGACGAAGTCGGCGCGCCACTTGAGCTGCGAGCCCGTCACGCCGGCGCCGAGGACGTCGATGGTGACGTCGCCGGAGGTCAGCGAGGCCTGCGGCACGGCGTTCCATGTGACGCCATTGTCGACGCTGTAGTACAGCTTGATCTGCGCGGAGACCCCGTTGCAGCCAGGCGCGGGGAAGCTCGCGGCGTAGGTGACGTGGACCGTCGAGATCGTCGTCGAGTCCTGCACCGCGGGCGGGATATCCGACACGACGTTCGAGATGACCTGCCCGCCGTTGGCGCGCTCGACCATGAAGACGACGTCGTTGTAGTCGTTGTCGCCGACGTTGTTCGGGAGATCCTCGTAGCCAATGAGCCAGAGGTTCGGGTTCGACGCCGGCGGCAGGACGACGAAGTGCGGTGCCGAGCCGTCGGCGGCGACCGCGACCTTGATGACGGTGTTGTCGCCCGTGAGGTTGACGTTGTTGTAGACGGGCGTGTTGAGCCGGGCCGTGGCCTCGGGCGTCAGGAACCCGTTGGTGCCCCCGAGCGGGTTCCAGCAGCCCGAATCGTCGCCGGACTCGGCCGGTTTGCACTTCAGCGCAATCTTCTGGATGACCTTGCCCGGCGTGAGCGTGCCGCGGTCGGGGTTGAGGATGTTCTTGGTGAAGAACGGCATCACCTTGACGCCGTTCGAGCCGCTGCCCGTCTTGCCGATGCCGAGGCCATACTTCGGCAGCTGGCTATCGTAGTACGTGAGCGCGAAGAAGATGATCTCGCGGTTGCCCTGCACGACCCCGAGGTTCACGGCGCGGTCGGCCTCGTTGCCGATGGTCCCGTCCCCGTTGACGTCGTAGTCGGGGATGCCGTCGGATGCGTTCGAGCCGTCGTAGATGGGGTACGAGCCTGGGTTCGAGCCGACGCCATACGACGAGTAGTTGGTGTCGTCGTCGCAGAGCTTGAAGATCCAGGAGCCCTTGCCGGGGCCGGTGAGCGCCTCGAGCGTGTTGGGGACGTGCGGGAAGGGTCCGCCATCAGCGTAGTTGAGGGCGCTGTTCGTGATGTCGGGGATCGTGTTCGAGCCCGTGATCTGCCACAGACCCATGTTCGGGCGGGTCGGCGCGTTCTGCGTCTGGAACCAGTCGAGGATGCCGTCGTTGTCGGCGTCCTTCAGCGTGCCGTCGGTGTTCACGAAGGCGGCGACCTGGTCGTAGTAGAACCAGCCGAAGGAGTGCGAGGCGCCTGCGTTGCGGTACACGTACTTCACGTTGAGCTGCTGATCGAACGGCAGCGTGATGTTCTGCGCGTTGAACGGCGTGAGGTTCGTGTCGAGCTGCAACCCGTTGGACTTGACCGCGATGGACGTGTTCGACGCGAGCGGCGCGTTCGCGACGCCAGTCGGATACGTGGTCCCGTTCAGATCGCCATAGCAGGTGGTCGCGATGCTGGTCGCGTTCACCCGCGCGCGCCTGTCGGAGACGTACATCGCGGCGCCGACGATGCCGACGGGAACGGCCAGCAGCAGCAGGCGACGCACGGTGGACCTGCGCATGATCATCGGTGATCTCCCTGACCCACCAGCGGATGTGGCTTCGGCAACGGAGGTGCGAGGCCGTTGTTCTGCTCCGGCACCCTCACCATGACGCGCGAACGCATGAGCGGATTCGTCTTCTTGCGCAGGAACGACAGCACGAGCTCGCGCTGCACGGCGTCGAGGTGGCCCGCCTCGCAGTGGGTGTCGGGCATCACCGCGTTCGGGTTCTCCATCCAGCGGCGCAGCGTGTCGACGCGCTCCTGCCGCTGCATCCGACGACCGTTGCGATCGAGCGGCGCCTCGGGGTCGGGCGCCGGCTGCGCGGACGCCTTCGGTCGCAGTGAATCGGCGCTGTGGCAGCGCGCGCACGAGTCGGAGAAGATGTTGTGCGCCTGCGCCATGCGATCGGCGTGCGCGACGCCGGTCAGAGCGCCACCCAGACACACAGCGAGGACGAGACGCATCGAGCTCTCCTTGAGCATCAGAACTTCACCGGCGCAGCCGTGTTGGTGACCGCGACGCCGGTGTCGGCCGTGCCGCTCGCGCCGGTGTGCGCCGCGCCGGAGCCTTCCTGCGCGTACGACTGCGTGCCGCCCGTCGTGTTGAGCGTCGGTACACCGACGTTGACGCTGAGGTGAACGTACGCGTTGTTCGGCGCCCAGCCGTAGCCCTCGATGGTGAGGAGGTGCTGCGGATCGCGCGAATCATCGGTGTCACCGGTGAAGACGCCGGCGGTCGCGGGCGCGAGGTAGCCCGGATCCTCGGCGTTGTTGTGGATGCAGTACGACCACTTCACGTCCTGGCCGGTGATCACGGCGCCGGAGTGATCGGTCATCGTGTAGAGCACCGCCGGCACCGGCACCCACGACGTCTTCACCGTCGTTCCGGGCTGCGACGCAGGGCTGTTGGTCTGCAAGCAGAACACGGCCTGCACCGTCGGATCGGGCGACTGCAGGAAGCCGTTCCACCCGTTGACCGCGTTGAACATCGCCACGGTCTGGCTCGCGATGAAGCCCTTCGCCCGCGCGACCGAGTACTCCGCCGCATAGAGCGCCATCTGCTGCTCGCGACCGACGCCGGCGAGGTTGAGATCGCTCTGGCTCGCCACGAGGACGCCGATGGCGGTCCCGGTCATCACAACCATCAAGAGGAAGACGGTGATGAGCGAGAAGCCTCGATCCCTTCTTCTACGCTGCCTGGAGCTTCGCACGCGTCATGGTGTGTGCAGGGGCAGCGCCACCGCAAGAAAACGCCAAGTCTCCGGAACGACGGCCGCGCCTACCTCGTCGTACGTCGCAAACTTTGCGAGCATCCCGCAAACGGTTGCGTGCTCCCGAAAAGAGGACGGGCGCGCCGCTGTTCTGGCGCGCCCGTCGTGGTGGCGTAGGTGCTCTCGAGAAAGCGCTAGATGCCGGTGAGCTGCGGATTCAAGAGACCGGTGTACGAGTCGCCCTGGTAGAAGTCACCGACGCGGCGCGTGTCGCCCTTCGCGAGGGCGGTGAGCACCGCGGCACACGACGGCGCAGCCGCACTCTTGTGGTCGGCTGCCGTCGCGGTCGGGATGACCGCACCGGTGCCGGGCGTGAAGCCCGTCGTCGAGCCGTCGGCCTTCACACCGCCGAACGAGCCACCCGACAGACGACCCGAGCCGTCGTACGCGATGAGCAGGTTCGAGCTGTCCGGCGTGCCATCGCCCCAGCCCTGACGGTTGTTGGGGTTCTTGCACGTGTCGCCGGTGATGGTGATGACGAGGTTGTCGCCGATCTTGCGCGCCGAATCGAGCGGGTCGGACGTGGTGTTCGCGTCCTCGAGGAACGCGTTCAAGATCGCGCCGAGCGTCTTGACCGTGCCGTTGAGCGTGCCCATATCGCCGAACGCGCCGTGCGGATCGTCGTTCATCGCCGGCAGCATGATCATGCTGGTGAGGTTCTGCAGGAACGCCTTGTGCGCCTGGATGAGCGTCGTCGCGATGTTGACGAGCTTCCCCTTGTTGTTCATCGCACCGACGGAGCCGAGCGTCGCGTCGTCGACGCCATAGCGCATGAGGTCCGCCGCTGTCGGCGTGAGGTCGAGCTGCTTGCCGAGGAGGTGCGCCGCGGCGTTGGCGGTGAGCAGCGTCTGCGACTGGGTCGGACGCGCAGCGGCCTTCTGCAGCGCGATGTTCGCCTTGAAGTACGCCTCGAAGAGCGCGGCGTTCTGCGGCTTCTCGAGCGCGTTGCCCGCCGAAGCTGCGACGGACTTGAAGAGCCCTGCGACCGACTGCGCGTTCGGGACCGAGGCGAGCGCCGGTGCGCCCGACGCGGCACCGAACGGCAGCGTGCCGACGGCAATGGCGGGAACGAGCGTGGGCTGCGCGGTCTGGATGGCCGCGCTCGCCGCGAAGAGCGCGACGTTGCTCCCGACCGTCGACGCCGACGTGGGCGCGTTCGTGTGCGTCTCGTTGTTGCCGACGGTGTAGACGGCCATCTTCTTGCCGTACTTCGCCAGCGCGGCCGGTGCGTCGGGGCCGAGGCGAAGCGGTTGATCACCCTTCTTGGGGTCGACGGCCTGCTCGGTGAACGTGCCCGGCTGGTAGAACGAGACGTCCGCGTTCGTGGTGTCCGCGCAGATCTCGTAGAACGGGAAGAGCTGCGTGAACCACGCGAGGCCCCCGTTGCCAGCGACGATGTGCACGCTGCGCAGCGCCGCGAGGGACGAGGCCGTGTCGGCGTGCGCAGGCCCGAGGATGCTCTCCTGGACCTCGAACACCTTCCACGGTTGCAGTCCGAGGGCGGCGCCGATGCCGACCGACCACTTGATGAAGTCACGACGCGCGTGATTCGGAAGATCGATGTACCGGCGACGCGTTGACATGGGTCTCTCCTTCGATGCGGGGGTGCGGGGGTGCTGTGGGTCGCTGCCGCTTACTCGCAGCTGTGGGCCGCCGACATAAGCGACGCGACCGCGACCACCTGTCCCACCGTCAGTGCATTGTTACCGGTCCCGACCATGTCGGCCGATGAGCCCACTGCGCTGTCGCAGAGGTCCTTCTGCTGCTGCGTGGCGGGCGACCCCGTGACGCAGGTGATGCCCTCCATCGTGCACGCCGTGCCGTCGGTCGTGAACATGTTCGTCGGAGCGCCAGCAACCATGCAGCGCGCCTGCGTCGGCATCGCGGCGACGATCCCCGGGACGGCCGCGACGAAGATGTCGTAGAGGCGAACCGCGCCGGCCGTCGACAGCCCCGCCGACTCGGCGAGTCGATTGGAGTAGTCCGGCTTGCCGAGTGCGCCGGCCCCGCTCTTGTACAGGCCGCCCGCCGTCATTGCGTTGCCCGTCGTCGGATCGATGCCGACATCGGTGAGCAAGTTACCGAGGGTGGCGTACTTCATCTTGCCACACGAGTGCATACGGGTCGCGACCTCGGGCGGGCCCTCTTCCTGGATGCGCGCGAGGACCTGGAACGGATCCACCGTGCTGTCGTCTTCGTGGCTGAACGTGTTGCTCGCGCCGCCGGACGCGGTGTTCTGCGCGTTCGCCGGGTTGGTGGTGTCGGTCGGTGCCGTCTGCGCCGAGCCGCCACCGGTGTTGGTGACGGTCGAGGCAGGCGGCGGCGTGGTCGTGGCAGGTGTGCCGCCGAGGCAGCCAGCACCACCGAGCATCCCGGCCATCGCCACCGTCGAGAGGAGCTTGTTGAGGTTGCGCGTCATGATCGCTCTCCTGGGGGACCGGGACTAGAACTTCACGTAGTCGGCGTGGGTGAACGTGGCCTTGAGCGCGGCCTTGAGCTTGTAGCCGTTGCTCGTGTAGCTCGTGAGCACCGTATCGATGGTGCCCTTCGGGACCGTTGCTGCGTCGGTGACGATCTCGCCCTTGTCCATCGCCCAGTTCCACAAGCGGGCCACCTGGCACTGCGCGGTCGCCGGGTCGGCGGCGAGCTTCGCGCCGAGATCCGTGATGGTCGGCGCCGGCTGCTGGAAGCGATACGAGAGCGCCTCACCGGCCGGCAGCCAGTCGCCGAGTACGGCCGTCGGGTTCTTGTCGATGGGCACGACGACCTGGATCGTCGTCTGGTAAATGCCCTGCGCGTCGAAGTTCGCGAACAGCGGTGCGATGTGGTTCATCGTCGTGTGGCAGTTGGCGCAGATGACGCCCGACGTGTCCTGGAAGTTGACGCGCGCATCGGCACCGCCGGTGACCGACGTGAACGGCCACGGGCTCGCGTACAGGCCATTACCCTCCTTGACGCCGCCATTCGCGGCAAACTCCGCCGGGAACTTCGTGCACTGGAAGGTCTCCTGCAGCCAGCGCACGCGGCGCATGCCGAGGTTCGAGAACATCGCCGACTGCACGCCAGGGTCGGTGAGGACGCCGACCGCGGGCTGACCGTTCGTGGGGTCACAGGCCGCGTCGGTGAACGTACCGGTCGTCGTGTCGAGCGTCGGGCAGGTGTTCGTGGTGCCCGTGAAGATCTGGCGGAAGTCCATGTCGTTGACGACGAGCTCCGCCGCGTACGTGGGCGCCGTGTCCTTGCTGGGCAGCATCTTGGTGCCCGTGCCCGTCGCTGGACCGCCGACCTTCATCTCGTCCTGGAAGAACGAGAGCAGCTGGCGCGCGAGGCGCGGGTCCGCGAGGTACTTGTCGATGAGCGTGGCGTAGCTCGCCGCGTCCTTGACCGTCGCGAGGTCGTCCGCGGTCGGCAGCTCACCGAGCAGCTTGAGCGACGCCGTGCGCGCAGCCTGACCGTAGTCGATGACGCGCGCGTCGAGGTTGACCTGGTTGGGGTCGACGGGCGTCTTCGTCGTCGTCGTGCCAGTTCCGGTGCCGGTGCCGGTGGTCGTGCCACCCGTCGACACCTCGCCGCCGCCGGTCTGCTTGCCACCGCCACTCGGTGACGTCGTCGTCGGAGTGCCGCCGAGGCAGCCGCCGAGGAGTGTGACGCCAGTCGTGAAAGCGACCAGAGTCCGATGCAGGTTCGTTGGCATGGTCAGCCTCGCTCCGTCCATTGAGAGAAATCGGTTCATTACTTTTCGTTCGCCAGCCACGTGGTCAGCGAGTTGAGAAAGTCCGTCTGTTCCTGCGCCGTCAGCTTGCCGCCGGTGTGGGCACCGTTGCCGCTGATGGCGGTGTAGATGGAGCTCATGGCCGGCGTGGCCACGTTGACGTTGAGCAGCGTCTGCGCGCACGGCGTCGTGTTGTCGGCCGCCGCCTTGAAGCCGTTGGTGCTGAAGCCGCCGTTGCCCGAGTTGTGGCAGCTCGTGCAGTCCTTGCTGAGCGGGTTTCCGTTGTCCATGCCGCCCGTGATGAACGGCTTGAACGCGGTGAAGCCCGCGACGTCCTTGCACATGCCGACCGCACCGCCCATGTCGGGCATGCCCATCGACGGCGCGATGGTCTCGAACGAGAAGCCGAGCTTCTCGCCCGCCGTATAAGGACGGAGCGAGCTGCCGAGCACTGCAGGCGTGCCCGGGTAGGCGGTGTACGTGCCCGGGTAGAAGTCCAGGTCGATGTTGTCGGCGGTGCTCAGGTCCGCTGCGTACAGCGCGATGACGGTGCCCGTGACCTGGAGACCCGCGGTCGCCGTGCCCGTGAGCGTGATGTCCGAGACGTTGATGATCGAGCCAGTGACCTTCGGCGTGAACGTGATCGTCATGCCCGCGTACGCCGCACCGAGCGGCGCGAGGGAGATCGTGCTCATGATGCCGCTCGTGATCGAGATCGGGTCGAGCTTCGGCGTGACGGCCATGTCGGTCGAGCCGGAGAGCTTGCCGCCAGCCGCGTTGTAGAGCGTGATCCAGTCGGCGATGAGCGCGGCGTGCTTCGCGAGGTCGCTGCCCGCGACGGCGTCGTGATACGACGGCCCCTCGTGCGTACCCTTCGCAAGGATGAGGCTCGTTGCCGGCGTCGCGCCGACCATGTTCGGCCAGGCCGTGAACGTGGTGTACACGTCGGACCCCTGCTGCGCGACGAGGAACGGAGGGAAGGAACCGTTCGGCTGCGCGTGGCACTGCCCGCAGTCCATGACCATCAGCGACTGGATCGACGCGGTGAAGACCAGCTTCGGGTCCATGGCCATGTCCGGGATCGGCGCAGCCATGTCGCCCTTGTTGCCTTTGCCGCCACCGTTCGTGATCGCGGAGCCGATGCAGCCAGCCGCGCACGCGACCATCACCGCGGAGGCGGCGACTGCGTTTCGGTAGGGGCGGCGGCTCATGACATCAACCATTGGTGCGAGGAGCGTGCCGCGGAGGGGAATTTCTCGGAGACCTCGTGTTTGCTCATGGATTCCGAATCCTTGTCCAGCTTCTGCGACGGAGCGCGGAGGCGCTCGATCTGGGGGTCTACCCCCCACCCCGCCACCAAAAACCGCCGCTGCACCGAGGAATACGCTGCGATTCCAGATGCTTGAATTCCGCCCTCGCAGCCCCGGGGTGGGATTCGATCCCCACCGATCTCACTCGACGAGATCATGGTGCTTCCAGCTCTGCGACGACGCCGAAGTGGTCGGTGCCGTACATCGGCGTCGCGCCCTCGTGAACGACGAGCGGCTGATCGAACTCGACGCGGCACGTGCGCGGACGACCCCAGCCCCGTCGGTCACGACCGCGCACGAGGACGTAGTCGATGCGACGATCGGGCTCGCCGTTCGGCGCGGCGAAGTCGTTCGCCCGGCAGAACGTCGACCCGCGACCGTCGCCCACCTCGGCGAACGTGTCGATGAAGTACGTCGAGCGCCCGTCGTGGACGTGCTGTCCGCGCAGGAACCGCAGCTCGTCGGACTCGGGCTCCGCGTTGAAGTCCCCGACGAGCACCGCCGGATAGTCGATGCCCTGCCGGCGACGCTCGATCTCGCCGCTGATGGCCACCACCTGCCGCATGCGCAGGGCGCCCTCCTCGAAGCGCCACGCGAGGTGCGTCGTCGCGAAGAGCACCTTGCCGAACGGCGCGTGCACGATCGCGGAGACGAGCACGCGCGGCTCGGCGTTGCCCTCGTTCGGCAGCGTGAACGTCTGCACGTCCTCGAGCGGCCAACGCGAGACGAGCGCGTTGCCGTACGAGAAGCCGAAGCCGAGATCGAGCGCGCAGCCGAACGCGGTGTGCAGACCTTGGGTCAGCTCCATCGCCTGGTCCTCGGTCTGCAGCGCCTCGTCGCGCGAGCACGCATACGGCGCGCGTCCGGCGTCGAAGCGCACGACCTCCTGCAAGCCGAGGAGATCGAAGTCGAGCGCAGCGAGCTGTCGGCGGAGCACTTCCTTGCGCTCGGTCCAGGGACCTTGCTTCCCCCAGATGTTCAACGTCGCGACGCGCAGGCTCGACACCGAGGACAGCTTATCATCTGCGCTTCGTTTCATCAGCCCTCAGGCTCGCATCTGCTGACAAAAACTTGCCCGTGTGTAGGTGATGAAGTGATGGTGTAGGTACGAATGGCGACGAGCACGAAGGACGATGTCCAGGCCGATGTGGATGTGGCCGGCACGATGAATGTCAGCGAGAAGCCGGCGAAAGCCACGACGTCGGAAGCGACGTGCGAGCGCTGCAAGCAGGTCCCGCGCGGCTGCGCGCTGCGGCGCGGAATGTGTCGCGCCTGCTACCTGCGGGCGTGGCGTGGGACCGAGCTGCCTGCCGACGCGAGCTGCTGCGCGTGCAGCGAGCAAAGGCGTGTCGTGCTGCGCTGGACTCAGCTCGGCGGCGATCGGCTCGTCACGTGTCAGAACTGCGGCTTCCTCGCCGACAAGACGCGGCCGCGCGTCACGACGCGCGAGGAGCTCGTCCTGCGCCTCGAACGCGAGCGTCGTCGCAACGAGCGTCGTCGCAACTACGTGGTCGAGCCGGAAGATCCCGCCGAGCGCCGCGCGCTGTCGCGCCGCATCGTGCCGCGGCAGACCGCCATCTCGGCCTGAAGCAAGGGCAACAGGGCACGGCCTTTACGAGCGTGCTAGTCTGCGCGCGATGCTCCGTACCGTCGCTGTGCTCCTCGTCGGACTGTCCGCGAGCGCTCACGCCGCGCCCTGGGTCGGCAGGGCGCGCCTCGTCCTGCTCTCGACGTGCACCCTCGGCAGCGGCGCTCGTACGACGGCGCAGGAGCTCGTCGTGTCGAGAGAGACCGGCGCTCACGTGGTGGTGGAGGGCCCGCGCGCATTCGGCATCGCGTCCGCGATCAGGCATGCGAAGGCAGGCGCGGTGTACGGCGTGCTCGCGGGAGACGACGTGCTCGTGACCGCAGACGAGCAGGCCACGCAGCCGCGCGACTACACGTCCGCGGTGTGGCGCGTGAACCGCATGGACGCGACGCGGCTCGTCGAGGGTGCGGTGTCCGCGCCTGCGCTGGTCGTGGGCACCGGCGCCGGACGGCGCGCGTACGTCACCGTCGGGCGTGCGGGCATCGATCGCGAAGACGGCTCGACGCGAGAAGACGAGTTCGTGATCGACGAGCTCGACGTCGAAGGCGGTTCGGTGCGACCCGTCGCGCAGCTCACGGGACAGCTCGCTGAGCCGCTCGGCGTGGACGAGGAAGCGGGCCTGCTCGTCCACGCCGTGACGCCGCACGCGGCAAGCAACGTGCTCGTCTTCGATCTGCACGGCGGCATGCCGCGCGAGCTCGGCTCGGTCGGTGCTGCACACGAGTTCCTCGTCGTTCCACGAGTGGGTGGCGGCCTCGGCACAGGCGTCGTCTACGACGACAAGGATGGCACGCACGCGCTCCTGCTCGACGGGCAGCGGGTCCCATACGATCGTACGAGCATCCCGGTGAAGAAGGACGCGCTGTCCGTGCGCCGCATCGCCGGTGGCTTCGTCGTCACCACGCCCGACGGCGCCGACATCACGGTCACCGCGCCTCCCTCGACGGTGCTCGCCCCCATCGGTTGGCTTCCGCGGTAGTGCTCGCGCTGCTCCCGCTCGCGCTCGGGCTCGTGATCGCCGACGCGCACATCGTCACCCTCGACGACAAGCAACCGCTCGCGCATCACGCCGCGATCGTCGACGGCAAGTTCGCGTACGTCGGCGACGACCTCGCCGCCGCGCGCCGCGCTGCCGGCAAGGGTGCGCGCGAGCTCGACGTCCTCGGCACGACGGTGGTCCCCGGCTTCAACGACGCGCACGTCCACTTCGGCCTCAGCATCACGCTCGGGGCCGAGGACGCGCTCGATCTCGGCCCCGGCGCGCCCGATCGCGCCACGTTCGTGCGCGACATCGAGGACGCAGCCGCGACACCGGTGCTGCCCGATCACCACGACTGGATCTTCGTCACGACGCGCACCCTGCCCGAGGGCGTGCGAACGGGTCATGATCTCCCGGTCATCGCGCGCCCGCTGTTCGTCGTCACCGAGCACGGCGCGCTGCTCAACGCGCTCGCCCTCGCTCGCCTGCACCTGTCGGCGAGCGACGCGCCCGATGGCCTCGTGCGCGGTCGACTCATCCCCGCGGCGCTCGATCGCGCGGTCAAGTCGTTGCCGAACCCCGTCCTCCACGCGGCGGCGAAGCGCTTCTTGAGGACGTGCGCCCAGCTCGGTCTCACGTCGGTGCAGCTGATGGACGAGCTGCCCGAGCTCTTCGAGGGCCTGCTGCGCGCGCACGAGCTCACGGTGCGCGTGCGGATGATGGTGTTCGGGTATCGCTTCGAGACCGAGCTGTACATTCCGCACTTCGTGTCGAGCGACGACGACTGGGTGAAGGTCGACGCGCTGAAGTACTTCGACGACGACTGGGCGCGCCTCCCGCGGGCCGAGCTGCGGCGCATCTACGCCGAGGTTCAGGGCACGGGTCGGCCGGTCGTGATTCACGTGCTCTCGCGCGGCGCGCTGCGCAGCCTGCTCGATCAGCTCGATGCGCTCGAGCGCATCCTGCCCGGCGGCGCGGAGCACTTCCGCTTCGATCACGCCGACGAGGTACCGCCCGAGCTCGCCGCGCGGATCGCGAAGCTGAAGATCGTCGTGTGCCCGAACCCGTCGCTGTTGCCCGAGTGGCAGAGCGAGCGCGCGTTCCCCATGCGCACGCTCCTCGACGCAGGGGTCACCACCTGTATCGGCACCGACTTCGTCGGCAAGCACGTCCCCGCGCGTCCGTTGTCACCGCTGCGCGGGATCATGCTCGCGGTGACCCACGGCGGCTACGGCACGCAACAGCGCATCACGCCGGAGGAGGCGCTGCGTGCGTACACCATCGGCTCGGCGCGCGCGGAAGGCCGGCGCGATCTCGGCGTCATCCGCGTGGGCGCGCTCGGCGATCTCACCGGGCTGTCCGCAGATCCAACGCGCGTGGCGACCGAGGACATCGACAAGATCACGGTGCGTTACACCATCGTCGGCGGGCGGGTGGTCTACGAGAACCGACCGCCACCGCTCATGCGAGCGCGGTGAGGCCAGCTTGCCGCCGGGCCGCGTCACGACCCACGTGACACACGAGTAACCTGCCTTACGAAAGATTGGCCTTGTTTCTCGACTCCAACACGTGCTTAGGTCGGGCGCTTGTCAGGAGCCCTCATGTCGCGCTACGCCGTCGCTGCCACGCTCTTTTTTTCCTTCGTTGTGAGTTGCTGCGCCGTCGGCTGCGGAAGTGGAAGTCGCAACGCCACCTGCGGCAACGGCACCACCGAGACCGGTGAGCAGTGCGACGATGGCAACACCACGTCGGGCGATGGCTGCAGCGCCACGTGCAAGACGGAGGGCAACGGCAACAACGACGGTGGCACGGACGGCTTCCAGCCGCCCGGCGACATGGGCCCCGGCGTCGAGATCAAGGTCTGCCAGACGCTGCCGCCGCTCACCGATGGCACCACCTGCACGATGACGGCGGGCGGCGCCTCGACGCTCATCACCGGCGACATCCTCACGCCTACCCAGATCTTGAAGGGCGGCCAGGTCCTCATCGATCAGTCCGGCAAGATCGCCTGCGTCGACTGCGACTGCAGCGCGATGGCGACAGGCGCCTCCACGCTCGTCTGTCCGCAGGGCGTCGTCTCGCCCGGCCTCATCAACGCGCACGACCACATCAACTTCGAGAACAACCCGGGTCTCAACGTGGACACGGGCGAGCGCTACGAGCAGCGCAACGACTGGCGCAAGGGCAAGAACGGCCACACGAAGGCGAAGATCGGCGGCTACGCGAACGGCAACCAGATCGCCTGGCAGGAGCTGCGCTACCTCATGGGCGGCGCAACCTCCACCGTCGGTGAGGGATCTGCCAACGGCCTCCTGCGTAACCTCACGTCGACCAACCGCAACCAGGCGCTCATGCAGCCCGCCGTCGACTTCGACACGTTCCCGCTCGGCGACTCCGACGGCACGCAGCTCGCGTCCACGTGCGCATACCCGTCCATCGCGAGCCCGATCGCGATCGCCACGGAGCCCGCGTACCTGCCGCACGTCTCGGAGGGCATCGATGACTTCGCGCACAACGAGTTCACGTGCCTGTCGTCCAATGTGGGCGGCGCGCACGACCTCACGCTGCCTCAGTCGGCGTTCATCCACTCTGTCGGCCTGCAGGCGGCCGACTACGCGACCATGGCGGCAGCCGGCACGCGCATGGTGTGGTCGACGCGCACCAACGTCAGCCTCTACGGCGACACGGCTCGGGCGCAGCTCGCCGCGCGTCTCGGCGTGAAGATCGCGCTCGGCACCGACTGGACCGTGTCCGGCTCGATGAACATGCTCCGCGAGCTGCGCTGCGCCGACTCGATGAACAAGAACTACGACGGCAACTACTTCACCGACCACGACCTGTGGACGATGGCCACCGCCAACGGCGCGCTCGTCACCGCCACCGACGACGCCATCGGCTCCATCCAGCCCGGGCTCTTCGCCGATCTCGCGATCTTCGACGGCAAGACCCATGTCGACTATCGCGCCATCATCGACGCCAACCCGGACGACGTCGTCCTCGTGATGCGCGCCGGCAAGCCGATCTATGGTGACAAGAGCATCATCGATCTCGTGCCGACCACGGGTGGCGCGGCCTGCGACCCGCTCGATGTGTGCGGTCGGCCAAAGAGCGTCTGCCTCATGGGCGACACCAACCAGACGCTCACGGCGCTGTCCGCGGCGGTGAGCTCGAGCTACGCCCTCTTCTTCTGCGGCACACCCGACAACGAGCCGTCGTGCGTCCCCGCGCGCAAGACGTCCGTGATGGGCTCCACCGTGTACACCGGCATCCCGACAGCCGATGACAGCGACGGGGACGGCATCCCCGACAGCGGTGACAACTGCCCGCACGTCTTCAACCCGATCCGCCCGATGGACGCGAGCGCGCAGCCCGATAGCGACTCCGATGGCGTCGGCGATGCGTGCGACGTCTGCCCGCTCCAGGCCAACGCCACCACCTGCACCAGCGTCACGCCGCCGCCCATGCTGCCCCTGCTCCTCTCGATCGATCCGGCGCAGTCGTTCGTGCGCGTCGGCTCGAACATGTCGCTGCCGAGCCCGCTCGTCATCACGCTCGACTCCGCGCCCGCCGCCGACCTCCCGATCGCGCTCACGTCGAGCGACTCCACCTCGCTCATGGTTCCCGCCAGCGTCACGGTCCTCGCCGGTCAGACCTCGGCGTCGATCATGGTCATGGGCGTCGCCGCTGCGCCGTCGGTCACCATCACCGCCACGCTCGGCGCGATGACCAAGACCTCCACCGTCCGCGTGGTCGGCACGAACGAGGTCGCCAAGCTCTCCGCGCTGACGCCGGGCACGGTCGCCTCGGCCGCGGGCAAGGCCACGACGTTCACCGCGTCGCTCGACATCCCCGCCGAGGTCGACAAGGTCGTCACGCTCACGACGACGGGCGGCGCGCTGTCGGACGCGACCATCACCATCGCGAAGGACGCGGTCGCCGGCACGTTCACGTACACGCAGGACAGCACGCCCACGTCGACGATCACCGCCGTCAGCGGCGCGGACACTGTGACGGCGACCGCCTCGCTCCTCGTGTTCCCGGTCATCAACGAGGTCGACTACAACCAGCCGGGGGCCGACACGAAGGAGTTCGTCGAGATCTACAACAACACCGCGTCTTCCATGACGCTCGACGGCATCGAGCTGGTCTTCGTGAACGGCAACGTGAGCCCCGCCGTCGACTACTCGCCCATCCAGCACATCGCGCTCACGGGCACGCTCCTCACGCACCAGTGGCTCGTCGTCAGTTCCGCCACCGTGGTCGTACCGAGCGGCGTCACCGAGGTCGTCTTCTCGCCGGACGGTTCGAACAAGATCCAGAACGGCCCGAAGGACGCGGTCCTGCTCGTCCAGACCTCGACGGGCGCGCTCCTCGACGCCATCAGCTGGGGGGGCAAGTGCACCGCCGCGACTGTCAGCGGTGTCACCGGCACCATCGCCTGCAGCGAGGGCTCCGCGCTCCCCACCACCGCCGAGGACACCGACGCGATGTCGACGGGCTCCATCTGCCGCAAGGTCGACGGCGTGGACACGGACGACAACGCCGCGGACTGGACCTACTGCAACTCCACCCCTGGAGCCGCGAACGTCGTACCCTAGGCGGCGATGAGCCTTCGCCTGGCCGCCTGCTTCCTCGTCTACACGATGGGTTGCGGCGGCTGCTACTACGATGTCGCGCCCGCACACTTCGACCTCGGCGTCGTGGACGAGGCAGTGCCCGCGCTCGACCTCGCCGGGACCGATGGCGCGGTGTGCCCGAGCGGCGCGATGCGCGTCCACACGGGCGAGCTTTCCGAGATGCCCATCGACGGCTGGGGCGCCGCGTCCATCGGCGGGAGCGACGCCGGCACCACCGACGTCACTTTCGACACGCGTCGCCTCGCTGCGGGCGCGGGCTCGCTCCGCCTCGAGACCTCCGCCACGCAGGCCGGCCTGTTCTATCCGAAGACGCGCGACGCCGCGTACGACCTGACGCAGCAACTCTACGTGAGCTTCTCCGTCACCGCCGACGACTCCTCTGCCGCGAACGATCCGGGCTGGCGCGGCTCGCAGCCTCACGTGCTCGTCGTCAGCACGAGCGACGACTACTTCGAGTACGTGCCCGACGGCAACCGGCTCCCGCGTGTGCCCGGCTCCTTCGTCGGGCTCACGGTGCCGCTCGCCGGTGGCAGCGGCTGGACGCGCAACGTGTATGGATCGCCAGATCTCTCGAAGGTGAAGTACCTCGCCTGGGTGTTCGACACGTGGGGCGCCGGCTTCACCCTGTGGCTCGACGATGTACGGATCGGGCCCGCGCCGTTTGCCGATTGCGGAGGCTGACGTGAAGACCACGACCGAGCACGGAACGACCCCTCACGCGTAGCACTCGCCCGAGCCCACAGCGGCCAAGACCGACTCCTCCGCGCTGGCTCGCGCCGGGAGCGCGGCGACCCATCGCATCGCGGATGGGCCCAACATCGGCGCCGTCGCACAGAACGCGTTCACTGGCGCCGGCGTCTCGGCCACCGCGGCGCGCAACGAGGTGCTCTACGAGGACGCGAACGCCACCGTGAGCGCCGCCGCCGGTATCGAGCTCTCGCGAAGGTCGATGGCGTGCTCCCCGGCTTCTCGCTCGTCAGCTTGCGCGGCAAGACCTAGACGACGCCTCGCTCAGTCGGCGCCGGCGTCGGCCGCGTGGCAAATGCCGCCGTCACAGGGATTGATGATCGGGCCGTTCGACTGAAAAAATGCGTTCATCTGCGCGAGCGCGGTGGGTTGCCCGCGTAGCCCCTCGTGAACTGGATTGTCATCGTGCGCGGGGGGCTTGGCCACGCCGTACGCCGCGGTGAGGTCGACGCCGAAATCCCAGAGGGTCAGGGCAGAACCTTGGATCGGGCCGTTCGACTGAGGCACGAGGTAGACGGCGTCCGCGTTCGGCGCGAGCTCGGGGATGCCGAGCTGCCGCGCAAGGAGAAAGCTGCCGAGGTTCGGGACCTCGAGATCGCCGAGCCCGTTCTGCATGAGAACCCGACGCTGCGGACTCCCAGGAAGAGGACTTCCGAGCACGTGTGGTGCGTAGGTGACGGGGTCGATGCGGTCGAACTGGACCTGCAGGCTTCCGGTCAGCTTCTGCTGCTCCAGCGGATCGGGCTCCGCCACGCCGATGAAATTGAGAAAGTTGTTGAAGGGCACCGCGCGCCACATGAGCTGGGTGAACCCAGCCCCGCCCACGTTGAGGACGATCTGCTCGAAGTCGGGACTGAGCGCAGCGAGCATCGTCCCGAGGATCGCTCCCTGGCTGATCCCGAGGTAGTAGCTCGTCTGCGCCTCGTAGACGGCGAGACCTGCGTTGCTCTGGTTCTGCGCGTTGGTCGAGACGCCGGGTCCGCTCGCGGGTCGACGAAAGGCGCTCTGTGTGAGTAGCGGGCCGCGCATGGCCGCGTTGAACACGAACCAGTTGACCATCGACTGGGGCACGCGCTCGGCGAACTGCATGATCGTCGAGGGAGCGTTGAGGATCGAGGCGATGAGCGGGACCGCGTCGGCGTCGCTCATTCCCCACCAGTCGATGGAGAAGAACACCGAGCGGAGCGCTTGCGCGATCGGCCGGGTCCCGCCGTAGGTGACCTCCGCCTGATTCCCGAAGAAACCGTGACCGTACGAGATCGTCCGACCGGGATCGAACTGGTCGCGGACGGAGACCGGAATGTTGGCAGTGAACGTGAACGTGGCGAGGCCGTTTTGCGCCACCTTGCCGTCCGCGCCGCGAAAGAGCACGGAGCCGGGCTGGTCGTTCGTCTCGTAGAGGGGACCTTGCACCGTCCCCTTGACCACACGCCAGCTATCAGCAGAGGTGTTCTCCGTGACGCTCGTGATCGTCACCGTGGGCGTGTTGCTGGCCAGCCAGCCGAGCGCGAGCGTCCGCACGTCGAGCATGTCGCCGTCTGCCTGGACCTCGTCGCCGGTGGTGAAGTCCCACGCGAGCTGCAGCGACGATCTGGCGATGCCCGCCTTGGCGATGATCGGAAAGATGTCGTCATCGAAGTGCTTCTGCAGCGGCGCGAGCTGGTGATCCCCTCCGCTGTGGCCATCCCGCAGGCGGCGAAAGCCTTCCGGTGCAGGCACGGCGTCGCCGCTCGGGGTCTGCACGCCGTGGAGCGCGACGACGTAGCGCGTCTCGTACTTCAACGCGACCAGCGGATGCAGGACGATCGCCTGTCGAGCCGGGTCCGTGGCGTTCGGGTCGAGGTCCACCCAGCTCGGAACCGGCGTCGCGCTGTCGGCCTCGATGAGCATCATGTTGGTGGTCGGCGCGAGGCTGGCCTCGGGATCGTCGAGGAGACGCTGGAAGCCGATCGACGAGATGGCGGACGGCAGCACCGCCTGCACCGACGGGAGAATGGAGTAGCCGTCGATGGAACGAAAGTCGGCGATGTCGGCGCTCGCGCCCGGTGTGCTGCCATTCTGCGGCAAGACGAGCTTGGCGGCGCCGGTCGTCTTGATGAGGTAGCCGGTGGCCGACGAGGCCTCGGCCACGCGAAAGTAGTCCGAGGGATACGGCAAGAAGCAGTCGTATCCGGCCAGGAGCGGCTGACAGCCGCTCGGGAGATCGAGGGGCTTGTGCGTGCAGCCGACGCCCGCGATGACGAGAACCCCGACGACGAAGGCGCGCTTCATCGCGCGAGGCTATCCCGGAACTCCGAGCGACGACAATGATCGCCTCGGCTTCAGTAGCGAGCTTCGACGCGACCCACGAGCACGTGCGTGAGGAGGCGAGGAAAGTTGTCGGTGATCTGGATGCCGGCGCGATAGTCGACGAACGCGAACCAGTGCCGCGTCGGCGTGGTTCCGATGGTGAACCCCGCCTGGAGGTCGTTGCCCTTGCGCGTGCCGTAGCACGTCTGCAGCGTCGTCGTGATGCTCGCGAAGTTGCCCGTCGTGGTGCAGGTCTGGTTGGCGCCCGCATCGCGCACGTTTGCGTAGGTGAAGGTGAGATCGATCGACAGTCGATCGCGCAGGAAGTCGCGGCCGAGGCCGACGCCCGCGTAGACGTTGAGGGCGCGGTAGTCGTGGAGGTACGTGAGCCACGCGCTGGGGCGCAGACCCGCGAGCGAGCCCGAGTTGCGCACAGAGAGCGTGGCGTCGTAGCCGAGGCTGGGCGCGACCTGGTTGCCGACGTCGGGTGTGCCCGGCTGCGCGATGAACTGCGGATCGTTCGAGGGCGTGACGAGCGTGCGACGACGGATGCGACCCTCGGCGGTGAGCGATGTACGCCCGGTCTGTCCCTCGATGGTGAGGCGGCCCTCGTCGCGCGCGGTGCGCGAGAGCGTGAGGTTGTTCTCGATGGTGTTGGGGATGAACGTGGTGCGATCGTTGAGCAGGCGCGTGAGGTACATCTCGATCGCGATCGCCGACATGTGATCGTAGCCGGCGCGGATCGTGACGTTCTTCGTGACGTGGCCCGCGACATAGAAGTCGAGCCGCGTGAGCTGCGTCTTGGCTGCGCCCCAAAGATCGATCACGAGGTCGTTGTAGAAGTCGATGTACTTGATGGGCCGCCAGAAGTTGGTCCACGTGACGTAGCTGCGGACGTTCTCGGTCTGCGGGTTTCCACCGGCGTTCTGAGCGGTGATGATGACGGGGCCGCCGTCGTCCTTGCCGCCGAGGTAGGCCGCGTTGAGCGAGAACGAGCCGCCGATCCGGTCGTAGTCGTAGCGCGCGGCCGCACCGCCGACGAACGCGGGCGCGTGCTTCACGTAGTCGGTGGCGAGCGAGCGTGAGTACGGATCGCTGTAGCCGCCACCGTACACACCGACCCCCCATCGCTTCTGCAGCTTCACCCACAGCTTCACGCCATCGATGCGCAGCGCATCGGCCTCGGTGATCAGCATGCGACCGATGCCGACGTCGAGCTTGCCGAAGTGGCCGCGCGCGTAGGCCTCGTACAGCTGGTACTCGCGGCCCCCGAGGTAGCCGCGCGCCGTCGTCTCGGAGTCGCCTGCGCCGAGCGACGCGGGGGTGAGGCTGCCCGTGAGGCGGATGCGACCATCGACGTGCAGGTCCCAGTGACCCAGGCGCCTTCCGTCGAGCGTGAGCCGCAGCTCGCCGTACCCGAGGTGCAGCGGGCCGGCGATCTTGTGCGCATCGTCGAGCCCCGACTGGGTCTCCGTGAGATACATCCCCGACAGCGACGCGCGCGCGCTGAAGCGCTCCGTCAGGTCCTGCGCGGATGCGACGCCCGCCGACAGCAGCACCGCGAGCGCGAGGACCAGCCTCACTGACACACCGACTCGCGGCCCGATCCGCGCAGGACGTTCCCGGCGAGCTTGAAGTAGTTCGGGTTGTGGCACGATGTGCAGGTCGTGAGCGTCGCGTGGTTCGGCGGTGCGCCGGGCTGCGACGCACCGCGGATCGCGTCCTTGCGGTGGCACGCGGCGCAGTTGGGCGCGAGCGCGGTGAAGTTGCCACCGACGTGGCACTCGGCGCACGGCAGCAGGCGGTGCACGCCCGAGATGTTGCAGCCGACCTTGTTGTGATCGAAGCGCGCAGCCGCCCACGAGTTCTGGGTGTGGCACTCACCACAGCGCGGGCCGAGGCCGTTGTTGTGGATGTCGTCGTTCTTGTGACACGTGATGCACAACGGTCCGGTGCCCTCGAGCAAGCGGCCCTGCGTGTGGCACTTGTAACAGCTCACGCGATCGTGCGCGCCGCCGAAGCGGATGCCGGGTACGTCGTGCTTCGTGTGGATGCTGGTCCAGTCCTTCGTGTCGTGGCAGCGCGCGCACAGCGTGCCGAGCTGGCCCTTGTGCACCTCGGGCTCGCCGTGACACGCGGCGCAGTCCGTCGGCGTCGGCTTGAAGTGGATCGACTTGTGGCAGTCGCCGCAGCGCACGCCCGCGTGCTTGCCCTCGAGCGGCCACGACGACAGCTTCGGATCGTCGTGGTCGAACAGGAGCGTCCCGTCGGGGGTGTGGCACTTCTCGCAGTGCGTGCCGAGCTGGCCATCGTGGGGATCGTCCTTCTTGTGGCAGTTGTAGCAGGTGCGGCTCTTGCCCCGGTTGGCCGCGAAGTCGCGACGCGGGTGGCACGAGTCGCACAGCACATCCTTGTGGTTACCGACGAGCGGCCACTTCGTGTCGCGATCGTGATCGAAGTTGCGCGCTTCCCACGTGCCGCCGGTGTGACACGACGTGCACTTCTCGCCGAGCGTGCCCTTGTGCAGCTGATCGGCGTGGCACACCGGACCGCACTCCTTCGGTGCGTTCGTGAAGACGTTGCTGGGATGGCACTTCGCGCACTCGACGCCGCGGTGACCCTCGACGAGCGGGAACTTCGAGTTCGGCCCGTGGAACTCGTTGACCGCGCGCGGCTTCGTGTCGCGGACGCCGGCGAGCTTGTGGCACTCGAGGCAGCGGTCGTTCGTGTACTGCTTCTGGTGGACGTTCTGGTGCTGGTGACAGCCCATGCAGTCGATCCGCACGGCGCGCGTCCCCGGCACCTTCACGACGAGCTTCTCGAGGTGCTCCCACTCCGTCGGTCCCTTGCCGCGGTGACACGAGCGGCAGTCGGCGCCCGCGTGCGCGCCCGTCAACGCGAAGCGCGTCATGCGATTGTGGTCGAACTTGTTCTCGGGTTTCCACTGCGTCGCACCGTGGCACGTGCCGCAGTCGGTCTTCCCGCTGCCGCCAAACTCGGCGAAGCGGTTCTTGTGAGCGTCGACGTGGCACGTGATGCACGCGCGCTCCGGCGCCTTGCGCTCGTCCTTCTTGTGGCAGGACGCGCAGGTCGCCTTCTTCTCGTGCGCACCCTCGAGCGGAAAGTGCGTGCGCCGGCCGTGATCGAACGAGATCTGCGGCCAGTCCACCTTTGCCGAGTGGCAGAGCTTGCAGCTCTTCTGGCCGAACAGCGACGATCCATGGACGTTCTGGTGGCACGGCGTGCAGTCGAAGCCCCACGCGGCCCAGCGAAACGTGAGCTTCTGCAGACCCTGCGCGTCCAGGTGTGCCGCTGACGCCTTCGCCGCCGGCGGCTGGTTGCCGCCCTTGGCGTGACACGCGATGCACTTCGCTGCCTGGTGCTTGCGCTCGATCGGGTAGCGCGAGTCCTTGTCGTGATCGAACTGCGGCCTGTCGATCTGCTTCCAGCTCCGCGCGTCGTGGCAGCGCTCGCAGCGCTTGAGTGGCTCGCGCGTGTCGCCGTGAGGGTTCTGGTGGCAGCCGACGCACGTCGAGGGCGCCTTGAGGAAGGTCTGCGTACCGCTCTGGGTCTTCTGCGTGTGGCACTTCGCGCAGGCGACGTCCTTGTGCTTGCCCTCGAGAGGGAACGACGTGAACGCGTTGTGATCGAAGTGATCCTTCCCGCCGAAGCCGCTCCAACCCATGAGGTCCTTGCTGCGACCCTTGTGCTCGACGTGGCAGATCTCGCACGCACGCCCGAGCGCCTTCTGCCCGCCGTGGAGGCCCTTGCTCTCCTTCTGCCGCTCGGCGATGGGCGCATGACATGCCACGCACTTTTCGCGCGACACCCTGCGCCCGTCGATGTGGCACTCGACGCACTTGTCCTTGTTGTCGAGCGCTGCGTGCGCCTGCGTGAGCGGTCCGGGCGTCGTGGAGAAGAAGTCGGCGCGGGCGACTGCGGTCAGCCCGAGCGCAAGGACGCAGACCAGCAGCAGCAGAGAACGGACACGGGACATCGGCCCGATATCATACCGTCAGCTGCTACGCAGCGACAGGAAGATGTGGATGGTCGCGATGACGGTGAGCGCGATGGCCATCGGGACATGGATGGCCTTCCAGCGCAGGAACAGCGGCTCGAGGCGTGGGAGCAGAACACGACGACGCTCGAGGGTCGCGAGCCGGGTCGCGAGCTTGTACGTGCGGCGACGGATCTTGCGCGAGCCCGGTCCCCGCACCGAGGACGAGAGCGCCTTCGACAGCGCGCTGTTGCGCATCCAGCGCGTGAGGTCGTCCGTGAGGATGTAGAGCACGGCGGTCACGCCGTCCGAGACGGTGGCGGGCCGCACGTCCTGCTTGACGCCGCGCACCGCGACCGGCGTGTAGCGCGTCTCGTACGCGAGCAGCCGACGGCGCGCCTCTTCGAACCAGCTGTCGGCGACGCGCACACCAGGGTGCTCGATGCGGAGCTTGCCGAGCTGACGGTCGACCTCGAGCGTCTCGACGATGGCCGTGGACGCGGCCTGCGGGAGCTGCGTCGTGAGGTAGCGCCCGAGGAGCCCGGAGATGACCGTGACGATCATCGACCAGAACGCGAGCGAGACCCAGTTGTCGAGGCGACCTACCGAGTGCAGCAGAATGAAGAGCGGGCCGAACACGCCCGAGAGCACGTGCCAGTCGAACCAGGACCGTAGCGAGCCGACGGTCCGCATGAACGGCATCCGCCGGCGCCAGACGTACGCCATGCCCGTGATCATGAGCGCGGTGCCGACGTAACCGAGGTTCACCGCGAGCTCGCAGCCGGGGCGGTAGTCGACGCGGGACAGCGCGAGCTCGCGGTCGAACCCATCGGCGTGCGTGAAGAGGAAGAACGCGAGCGAGCGCTCGGGGCGATACATGCGCAGCGCGATCTCGGCGCACGTCGCGAGGAACGACACGACGCCGAGGAACCACCAGAAGTTCATCGACAGCCGACCGCGGCGCGCGCGCGCGCGACCGAGCTCGGGGAGCTGCGCGAGGCCCTTCTTCGCGAACGTGTCGACCTGGTTGAGCTGGTTGACGTCGACGCGAACGGTGCGATCGAAGCCCGCGCGCGCCGTGGCTCTGGCCTGATCGGGCATCTGCGAGACGACGTCCGACGGCAAGATCTCGATGAGTGCGCCCGTCGGACACGCGGAGATGCAGGCCTGATCCTCGTAGAAGGCGCAGTGGTCGCACTTGGACGCGATGCGCCGCAGCTTGGCCTTGCGACCGGCGCCGTCCCCGTGACCGAGCGCGTTGGCCTTCTCGAGACGGAGCTTGAGCTTGGGCTTGTCGTCGAGCTCGTGCATCTCGATCGCGTCGTATGGACACGCGACAGCGCACAGCGTGCAGCCCGTGCAGTTGGCCTCGTTGATAAGCACCTCCTTTCGAGCCGTGTCGAAGGAGATCGCGTCGAAGTTGCACGGGTCGATGCAGCGCTGATCGGTGCAGGTGTGGCACGCGTCGACGAAGTCGAGGTTGCCGAGGATGCGTCCGTTCAGCGACAGGCGCTTGGCGCCGTAGCGGTCCTCGCACGCCTTCTCGCAGGCGCCGCACTCGATGCACGCGTCGAGCTTGCGGACGCGCAGCGTGAGCGACACCGACAGGCCGTGCCGGATGAAGAAGTCGGCGACGACCGCCTTCGCACCGCTGGTGGCCTCGACGCGCGCGCGCGCAGATGCCCCGGCGCGCCGCAGGCGATCGGCCATGAACGGGAACGTCTCGCGCCACCGATCGGCGACCTCGCGATCGATGGTGAGCACCGTGACGGGCGTGACCGAGTAGACGCCGAGCGTGTCGTGGCGCCGCGCACCCACGGAGATCTCCACCACGTCGCCCTCCTCGAACGTGGCCAGGTTCTTCTCGGCCATGCGCATGAGCGCGCCGGCCTTCGCGCGGCGACGACGCTCCTTCTTCTCGAGCTTCTTGCCGATGAGCGGGTTGCCGGCGACGAGCTTCTCGGCCGCCTCGCGCTCGAGCTCCAGCTTGTCCGCCGGAAACTGTCCGAGCGCGACCTGTCCCGAGCGCACGAGGACGAGGCCACCACCGACGGGAATGATCGTGTCACGATCGAGCCGCAGGATCTTGAGCGTACGATCGGAGAGCGCTTCCTTCAGGGCCTCGTTGGGCAACCCATCGAAGATCGGCGCCGTGCGGGCCTCGCGCCACGCCCGCGGATCGAGCCCGAGCACGCGTGCGTCGCGTGTCCCCATCGCGAACGGATCGCCGGCCGCACCGGAGAGGCCGGGCAGCTTGAAGATGCCGCTATTGTGCGCGACGTTTTGCACTGCGCGCGGCAGGTGCGCGACCACCGACTTCACGATGCGACGCACGACCGACTTCTCGTTGTCGAGCGGCGGCAGGCCTCCGTCGAGGCCCCCGTTGAAGCCCCCGTCGAAGACAGACGGCTTCGACTTCTTGTGCTTCTTCTTCGCGACCGGCGGCAGCTGCACCAGCGGCGTCGCCGCCCTCAGCGCCAGGGATGGCAGCGACTCCGCGACCGCATCCGACAGCGACAGCGACAGCTCGAGCGACGGATCACGGATCGACGCGTCGTGCACGCGCGTCGCGAGGTCTTCGTCGAAGTCCCGGATCGGCCGTTTGTGGATCTGCACGGCCGGGACGCCCGGCAGGTGGAGGTCGGAGGCCACGCGCGTCGGCGCATCGAACATCTTGTTTGGCGCGCTCTCGTGCGCGCGTGCACGGCGCTTCGGCTCGGCCCGGTCTGGCAGGTCGGACAGGTCGATGTCGGAGGTGAGCAGCTCCAGCACCTCGGGATCGGCAGGCGCGTACAACGGCTGCACGCGCGCCTCCGAGAACGGCACGAGATCGTCGGTGGAGTCCGCGAACGGCAGCGGCGCCCGGTGCCGACCACTCTGAAAGACCTCGGTGGCTCGCTGCGCCTCGTAGCCGCTCGATCGCCGCGGCACTGCGGCCACCTCCGCCACCAGCGCCTCGACCCCGCCAACCCGAGTATCCGCGGCCTCTTCGAAGCTCCCGACACGCGTCGGCTCGTCCGGCAGCGCGGTGCGCGCGGGGGACCCCTTGGGATCCGGTATTCCGCCGCGTCGAGAAGCCATCCGAAGCGGAGTATAGCCATCCACTCCTAAGAGGGCCAACCTTGGTGGCCATCGCAAATGCGGCCCCAGAACGCCGTTGACAAGGATGTAAGTAGTTGCGTAAGCTTGCCGCGTTTCAAATTCGGGGCGTAGCGCAGTCTGGTAGCGCGTTCGGTTCGGGACCGAAAAGTCGGAGGTTCAAATCCTCTCGCCCCGACCAGTTTTAATTTGACAGACGTGCACGGGGGGCGGGGGTTTTGTATGCCCCCGATGGGGTAGTCGGTGGCGAATCAGCTCAGTCTGCTCGTAGTCGACGATGACGTCGACGTCTGCACCTACCTGGAAGAGTTGCTCTCCCGAGACGGTTTCGGCGTGCATACCGTGCACGATCCGGCCGAAGCGGTCGAGGCTCTCCGTCAGGGCGAGTACCACATCTGCATCGTCGACCTGATGATGCCGCGCATCTCGGGCATCGATCTGCTCGGACAGATCCGCCGGATGGACGATGACATCGCCGTCATCATCCTCACCGGCTATCCATCGCTCGATACGGCCACGGCGTCGATCCAGCACGACGTCTCCGCGTACATTCGCAAGCCGTTCGACGTCGACGAGTTCCGCGCGGTCGTCAACCGTATCGCGAAGAAGAAGGGCCTCATCCTTCGCCGCGAAGACGAGCTCCACCAGACCATCGGTCGCATCATCCGCGAGCTCCGCAAGGAGCGTGGTCTGACGCTGAAGCAGATGTCCCGTCGCACCAAGCTCTCCGTGTCGCTGCTCTCGCAGATCGAGCGTGCCGAGTCGTCCGCCTCCGTGTCGTCGCTGTTCAAGGTCTCGAACGCGCTCGACGTTCCGATCACGCAGCTCTTCGGCGAGTTCTGAACACCTACTTCGCGTCGACGTAGACCCCACGCGCTCGATCGTCTTCGAGCGCGTGCGTGGATGCCGCGCCGGGCTTAGGTACGCTGCGCTTCAGGCGCCGGCGTGATCGCGCAGCGCCGTGATCATCGACGCGTAGTCCTTGGAGTCGAAGATCGCCGAGCCCGCGACGAACACATTGCACCCTACCCTGCGCGCCGCAAGGATGGTGTCCGGCTTGATGCCTCCGTCGATCTCGATATCGACGTCGAGCTTCAGGCGATCGATCTCGGCCTTGAGCGCACTGACCTTCTCCAGCACCGACGGGATGAAGGCCTGGCCGCCGAAGCCCGGGTTCACCGACATCACGAGGACCTGTTGCACGTCGGGCAGCACGAGGCGCGCGTGCTCCCACGGTGTCGCGGGGTTCAACACGACGCACGCGCGCTTGCCGGCGTGCTTGATCTGCTGCACGACGCGGTGAAGGTGGGTACAGGCCTCGACGTGGACGCCGATGGTGTCGGCGCCGGCCTTCGCGAAGTCGTCGATGTAGCGCCCCGGATCTTCGATCATGAGGTGCACGTCGAGCGGGAGCTTCGTCGCGCGGCGGATCGCGGCGACCACGACGGGGCCGATGGTGATGTTGGGCACGAACATCCCGTCCATCACGTCCACGTGGATCACGTCTGCCCCGGCAGCCTCGACGGCGCGGACCTCCTCGGCGAGCCGACCGAAGTCGGCAGACAGGACGGACGGCGCGATGCGCAGCGGACGGTTCATGGCGAAGATGTTACTCCGCGCGGCGCAGGCGAGCCGCGAAGAACGCGTCGGCATCGTCGTGGTGCGGCCACGTGCGCAACTCGCCGACCGCCGCGCGACCCTTCAGCGAGGCCGGGATCGGTGACGACGCATCACGCGTGAACTCGGGATGCGCGGAGAGGAAGCGCGCGATCTGCGCCGGCCCTTCCTCGTCGGTGTAGGTGCATACCGCGTAGACGAGCACGCCACCCGGCCGGACATGGGACGACGCAGCCTCGAGCAGCCGCGCCTGCAGCGCGGCGAGCTCTGCGACCTGATCGACACCACGACGCAGGCGCACCTCGGGGTGACGGCGCGCCACGCCGAGTCCGCTGCACGGCGCGTCCAGCAGCACGCGATCGTAGAGCCCAGGCGCCACCTTCGTGAGGTCCGCGATCACCGCTCGCACGATCGAGAGCCCGAGACGCCGTGCGTGATCGGCGCCGATGTCGAGCTTGCGCGCGGACAGGTCGAGCGCATCGACGCGACCCTCGTCCCGCATCCGCTCGGCGAGCTGCGTGCTCTTGCCACCGACACCCGCGCACGCGTCGAGGATCGTCTCTCCCGGCTGCGGATCGAGCAGCGTCCCGACGAGCTGCGCACCTAGATCCTGCGCCGTCAGCCGACCCTCCACGTAGTCGGGCGCATCGAACACGCCGGCCGCGGCCGGCAGCAGCAAGGCGCCCGGGCAGAGCGTCGACAGCGTCGCGCCGAGCCGCGCCGCGAGGGCTGCCGCATCGCCCACGCGCAGAGGGTTCACGCGCAGCCACATCGGCGCGGGCTTCCCCTCGGCGGCGAGCAGGCCCTCCGCCTCGACGGGACCGAGCCGCTTGCACGCGGCCTCGACCACCCACTCCGGCGCGCCCGTCATCACCGACAGACGCAGCGACAGCGGCTGCTCGGGCGCTGGTGGCGCGCCCTGCGTCGCGAGCTTGCGCAACAGCGCGTTCGCGAAGCCAGCGAGCTTCGCGCCGCGGAGCTTGCGCACGGAGTCCACCGTCTCGTCGACGGCAGCGTGCGCCGGGGTGCGCAGCTCGAGCAGCTGGAACGCACCGAGGCGCAGGAGGTCCTTGGTCTGCGCATCGAGCTTGTCGATGCCGCGCGGGGTGAGCCGCGCGAGCGCATAGTCGAGCCGCGCCTGCCCCTTCAGCACGCCGTACACGAGCGCTGTGGCGAGACCACGGTCGTTCGGTGCGAGCTGCGCGCGGGCAATCTCGCCCTCGAGCGCGAGGTTCACGTAGGCGCCCTCGTCGACGCGGCGCAGCACGCGAAGCGCGACCTGTCTCGGGTTCCCGCGCATCAGCCGAGCCGCGTGCCGCGCGGGATCGAACGCCCCTGCACGAGCGCCTTCGCGGGCATGCGCTTGCGCCCCGCGAGCTGCAGCTCCGCGAGCGCGATGGCGTCGGCACCGCACCCGACGATGAGCCCGTCGCGATCGACATCGAGCACCACGCCAGCCTCGCCCGAGCCCGACACCGGCGTCGCTGCGAAGACCTTCACCGCTTCGCCATCGAGCATCGTGAATGCACCCGGCCACGGATCGCAGCCGCGCACCAGGTCGCGCACCGCACGCGCGCCGCGCGAGAAGTCGATGCGGCCCGTCTCCTTGTCGAGCATCGGCGCCGCGCTCGACTGCGCGTCGTCCTGCGCCTGCGCGTGGATGCCGCTCGTGACCAGCGCCTCGAACTGCTCGTCGATGATCGCCGCGCCGAGCTCCGCGAGGCGCTCGTGCATCTGCCCCGCGGTGACGTCGACGGGGATCTTCATGGCGAGCTGCGCGAGCATCGGGCCGGTGTCCATGCCGACGTCCATCTGCATGAGCGTGACGCCGGTGACCTCTTCACCGTGGATCACCGCCCACTGGATCGGGGCCGCACCGCGATACTTCGGCAACAGCGAGGCATGCACGTTGACGCAGCCGAGGCGGGGGATCGCGAGCACCTCGGCCGGCAGGATCTTGCCGTAGGCCACGACCACCGCGAGATCCGGAGCGAGCGCGCGCAGCTCGTCGGCGAACGGCGGCTTGCGCACCGACACGGGCTGCCAGATGCGCGGCACACCCAGCGCCTCCGCCGCAAGCTTCACGGCCGGCGCTCTTTGCTGCAGGCCTCGCCCCGCAGGCTTGTCCGGCTGGCACACGACGGCCTCGACGATGGCGTGTCGCGCGACCGCCTGGAGGCAGGGCACGGCGAACTCCGGAGACCCCATGAAGACCACACGCGGCTTCGTCATCACGACTGCTCTACCACGTCGACGACGTGGGCCGCGTAGGCCGTGCGCACGTGCGGCACCATCAGCACGCGAAGCGCCTCGTCGAGGACCTCGTTGATCTCGGCGAGCGCCGCGGCTTGTTCGAGGCGCGTCTCCTCGTCGAACTGCGCCGACTCGAAGTCGGCTCGCAGGCGGGCATGCGCGGCGTGCAGCTCGTGGTCCGTGGCGTCCCGATCGACGCCGAGGATGGTGAAATAGTCCGCGTCGAGGATCTGCGCGCGCTTCACCGCGATGCGATCACGCTCGATGCCCCGCTCGGCGGTGCGCTGCGCGGCGTCGACCGTGCGGGGGCGAGCACGCCGCTCGGCGCCCGGATCCAGCGTGACGACCGTGGACGCGGAGCGCAGATCCGCGGGCGCGCCGTTATGCTCGAGCGCACCGACGACGGCGAGCCCCCACGCGACGCCGAAGACGAGGCTCTCGGCCACGTGGTGACCGAGGGCCGCGCGGATGTCGCCGAGCGAGCGATGACCATCGAAGAGCACCGCGACACGGCGCTCGTCGGTGCCGAGCGCCGCCGTCTCGACGACGTTCGGGAAAGACGTGGTGGGCGCGAGCACCGCGTCACGTCCTCCGAGCAGGGTGGCGAGTCGCTCGAGCCCGTACTTGCGACGTACACCCTCGAGCACCAGCGCACGAGTCGTGGTGGAGGCCCGCACGCGATCGTCGGACAGCGGCAGCTCGGGGCCGAGGCGGTATTCGCCGCTCTGCAGCGAGAAGCACGAGAAGAACAGCTCCTCGAGGTGCCGGCGCGCAGCCGCGAAGAGTTCGCTCTCCTTCAGCAGCCCCTCCTCGACGAGGCGGAGCGCGACGGGCCGCGCGAGCCCCGCGTCCAGCGCGCCCGGCTCGACGGCGGTGCGCACGCGCGCAGCCTGATCGCGCGTGAGCTTGCCCTCTCTGAACAGCAGCTCGCCGAGGTGATCGTGCTTGAGCGTCGATCGCCCACCAACGGGGTCACCGTGATCGAAGTACAGGATCTTCTCGCCCTCGGGACGGTGCAGCTGCAGCGCACCGGAGAACGCCGCGGCGTGCAGGCGACCGATGAGCTCGGCGACATCGAGCGTCTCGAGCGACCCCTCTTCCTGGATCGGTCGCGACGGCGTCTCGACGGGACGCGACGCCATCGGCTCGGCCGTCCGCGAGCGAGTGGGACCGCGCGGGCCCGCGATGGTCTCGATACCGAGCGAGTCGAGGTCGATGTCTCCGAGCGCATCGTCGTAGTCGAAGCCCTCGCCGAACGGCAGCGGCGTCGCGGCCTCACCGGGGAAGAGCCGGCGCTCGGCCTGCGAGAGTTCGCGATCGATCGCGCGCGCGATCGTGGAGCGATTGTCGAACGAGGGCAGCGGCGTCGAGGAGATGACCTCGTCCAGCCCGAGCCCGGCGAGCGCATCGTCGGCGCGCAGCAGCGAGGCCTCACCGCGCGGCGACGTGGTGACGCTCTCGTCGAGCATCGGCACCCCCACGCGCACGAGCGGATCCTGGCTGACGGGCTGCGTCGGCACGCGCGGCAGAAGCACCGGCTCGGACGAGATGATGTCGTCGACCTCGACCTTCTCCGCGTCGACCGCGAGCTGCTCGATCGTGTGCGCGAGCGCCTCGAAGTCGGCGGGCCGGCGCAGGATCGTGTTCACCTGCGGCGCGAGCATGCTGGCGACGGCATCGTCCTCGTCGGCCAGCAGGTAGATCGACATGTAGCGATCCCGCGCGCGCGCATCGGCGACGAGCGCCACCGGATCGGCACCGAAAAGAGACGTCCCCAGCACCATCGCGAGCGGCAGCTCGGTGGCGAGGAGCGCGTGGCCACCCTCGCCTCCGTCGGCGCGCAGCACGCGCAACCCCGTCTCCGCGAGCGCTCGCCCGATGAGCTCCCCCTCGTAGGGGCTGGCAATGATCACGACGCTGGGTGCGCGCACGGTGCCAGACTATACCGACTCACAGCGTCGAGGCAGGATCGATGTCGACCGAGACGCGCAGGCCCCGCGGGGTGTCCGCGGCCGCGGCCTCGAGCGCGATGCGCCGCAGCACGTGCGGAGACCTCGCCTTCACGAACAGCTGCCACCGCGTGCGGCCCTTGAGGCGCGAGAGCGGCGCCTCCGACGGCCCCAGCACCTCGGCCTGCTCGTCGGCTGGTGCGCGAGCCGCCAGCGCGCGGGCTGCGTCGCCGCCCCGCTCCGCGACCTGCTTCACGAGCTGCGGGTCCGCTCCATCGATGCGCACGCACGCGAGCCGCAACGCCGGCGGAAACCCGAGCTCGTCGCGCGCGGCCTTCTCGAGCTCGAAGAAGCGCACGTAGTCGTGATCGCGGGCGCAGGTGATGGCGGGGTGCAGGGGGTTGTACGTCTGCACGAGCACACGCCCCGGCAGCGCGCCCCGCCCTGCGCGCCCCGCCACCTGCGACAGCAGCTGGAACGTGCGCTCGGACGCGCGAAAGTCGGGCAAGCCCATGCCGTGATCGGCCAGCACGACTCCGACCAGCGTCACCGACGGGAAATCATGCCCCTTCGTGATCATCTGCGTGCCGACCACGATGTCGATCTCGCGCGCACGCACCTGGGCAAGCAGCGTCTCGAGACCATCACCATCCGCCGTGTCGCGATCGAGCCGCGCGACGCGTGCATGCGGGAAGCGCTCCTGCACGAGCGCCTGTACCTGCTCCGTGCCGTACCCGAGCCGATCCATCGCCTCCGCGCCGCACGCGCTGCAGGTCTTGGGCGGCTTCGTGCGAAACCCGCAGTAGTGGCAGACGAGCGCGTCCGAGCCGCGATGGAACGTCAGGCTCACGGCGCAGTCGCGACACTTCTGCGAGAGGCCACACGCCTTGCACAGCACGAAGGTCGAATAGCCACGGCGGTTGAGGAACAGGATCGACTGCTCCTTCTTCGCGAGCGTCTGCTCGAGCGCGCTCTCCAGTGCGAACGACAGGAAGCCTCCGATCCCCGGCTTGTGGATCTTCAGGTCGATGATCTGGACGGGAGGCATCGTCGCCGCGGCCGCGCGCTCCGGCAGCACGAGGAGGCGCAGACGACCAGCTTTCGCAGCCGCGTACGTCTCCATCGAGGGCGTCGCCGAACCGAGCACCACGACGGCCTTTGCAGCGCGCGCGCGTCGCAGCGCCACGTCGCGGCCCTGGTAGCGAACGCCATCGTCTTGCTTGAACGAAGGGTCGTGCTCCTCGTCGACGACCACCACGCCGAGGTTCGGCTGCGGCGCGAACACCGCCGAACGAGCACCGAGCGCGATCGTCGCCTCGCCCCGCTCGAGGCGTGCCCACGCAATCTGCCGCTCTCGATCCGAGAGCCCGCTGTGCAGCACGGCCACCGCGTTGCCGAAGCGCGCCTCGAAGCGCGACGTGAGCTGCGGCGTCAGCGCGATCTCCGGCACGAGCACCAGCGCACGTCGCCCCTGGGCGATCGCCGACGCGATGACGTGCAGGTACACCTCGGTCTTGCCGGAGCCCGTGACGCCGTGCAGCAGGTGCGGTGCATACGTGCCCGCGCTCAGCGCCGCCTCGAGGGTGTCAACGGCGGCACGCTGCGCCGTGTTCAGCGTCGGAGGCGGAGACGCGTCCGTCACCACGTCGTCCCCTCTCTCGGTGCGCGTCTTCGCGACGAGCTCCTCGCTCTGATCGACGAGGCCCGCAGCCTCGAGCTTCGCGAGATCATCGGCCGCGCGCGGCGACACGGTGCGCAGCCGATCGAGGCTGCGCGGACCACGACGCAGCGCCGTCAAGAGCAGGCGCTCGCCGGCGCTGCGCTCCTCGATCTCCGGAGACACGAGCGCCTGGCCGTCGAGCTTCGCGAGGCGCTTGCCCTCGGCGGTGAGCCGCACGCGCGTCCTCGACTTCGCTGCGCCACCAACGGGCAGGAAAAGTCGGGCGACCTCGCCCGGCGGGGCCACGTAGTACTCTGCGATCCAGCGCGCGAGCTCGAGCCGCTCCGGATCGAGTGGCGGCGCATCGACGAGGCGCGTCAGCGTCTTCAGCTTCGCAGTGTGCTCGCTCGTCTCCGTGAGCTCCCAGACGATGCCCTCGAGCGCACCGGTGCGCCACGGCACCCACACGCGCGTGCCTGGCTTCACGCTCGTCTCGACCGCCGGGGCGATGCGGTAGTCGAAGAGCCGGCCCAGCGTCGTGAAGACGGCGACGCGCGCGATCATGCGAGCCCGAGCTCCGCGCGCTGTTCGATGGGAATCGGCGTCCCGAGCGGAAGCTCGTCGAGCCGCGCGACGTTCGCCGCGCGCAGCTTCTTGCCGTGGCGGCGCGCCGCCTCGCGCAGCGCCAGCGCCGCGAGCCCACGGCCGCGCGCCCACAGCATCGGTTCGCCGGAGCGCAGCGCGATCGCGACGGCTCGATCGTCGTCGAAGAGCACGAGGTGTGCTTCCTGCACGAGCGCATCGGCGTGGCCAGCGTCGACGATCGGCGCCGACGCGCGACGCGCCGCGGACGACTCGACGCCGAGTCGCTGCGTGCGGGCCTGCGCTTTTAACAGATGGTCCACGACCGCGCCGACCACGAGCACCGCGAGCGCGACCGACAACGAGTGCCCGACGACGCTCGTCGC
>JBDTCO010000166.1:0-6770 GCA_039923495.1 Polyangia bacterium | reverse complement strand
GCTACTCGCGCGGTGGTGGCGGTGGCGGCGGCGGCGGCGGCTACTCGCGCGGCGGCGGCGGCGGCGGCGGCCAGAGTGGCGGCGGCGGCGGCGACGACTTCGGTCCGCCCCCGTCGGACGACGACATTCCGTTCTAGGCGGTCCGGTCGGGGGCGGCCCCCGAGATCTCCTTGCGTTTCCGACGAGGCAAAGTTGCTCGTCGGCGACGCGGTGTTAGCCTCACCGCAACGTGTACAGCCGCCTCGGAACCTGGCTCTCTTCCGTTGGCGTGCTGTCCGGCGTTGGCGTGCTGTCCGGCATGGCGCTGATGTCTGGCATCGCGCTGTGCCTGGTTGCTCACGACGCAGGGGCGCGTCCGCACCGTCGGCCGCCACCCCACGCGAAGCACCGGCCGCTGGGACAGTCCCTCGCCGGGGCGAAGCCGGGTGGCGCACGCGATCACCAGCGCTTCGAGGGTGGCGGCACGGGCGGCGACTCGCCCAAGCCCGAGGGCACAGGCCCTGAGCTCCTGCTCACGTTCGACGACGGCCCGGCGCTCGACAAGACGCCAAAGGTCCTCGATCTGCTCGACAAGCACGGCTACAAGGCCGTGTTTTTCGTGTGCGGCGCCCACCTCCAGGGAAAGTCCGCGTCGGCGGAAAAGTCGCGCGAGCTTTTGCGCGAGGTGGTTCGCCGCGGTCACATGGTCGGCAACCACACCATCCACCACCTGTTCCTCTGCAACAAGACGAACGAGAGCAAGATCGTCGACGAGGTCGAGGGCAACGGCAAGCTCATCGCCGAGGCGCTCGGCCAGCCGCCGTATCTGTTCCGGACGCCGTACGGTGCGCACTGCCCTACGCTGGCCAAGACGCTTTCCGCGCTCGGCATCCGCCCCATCGGCTGGGACATCGACCCGCAGGACTGGCGGCTCAAGGACGCGGGGAAGATCGAGGCGGCGGTGAAGGCCTCGTTCCGCAACGTGCACGGACGGCAGATCCTGCTGATGCACGACGTGCAGTCGGCCACCATCGCTGCGCTGCCCAAGATCCTCGACGACCTCGACGCGGAGAACGAGCGCCGCGTGAAGGCCGGCGAGCCGCCCATCAAGGTCATCTCGTACGACTACCTCCTCGAGAACCGCCGCACGCCCACCCCGCTCGTCGATGCGATCATGAACGCCGCGATCCAGGGCGCGGTCGACACGATGACGACGATCGCCCACGCCATCGGAACGCCCGCACCGACGCTGCCGGCGCCCGACGCGGGGCAGTGACTGTCCCATCGTTGACGCACCGCGCCTTGCTCGGGTCCGACGCCTCGTTGTAGCGTCAAATGGCACCGTGCTCGCTCCGGTGCTCTGACCATGTTCCTCCTTCGCGACGCCATGCTCGACGATCTCGACGGCCTTCATGCCGTCGCGGCGCACCTGAACTCGGTGAACCTGCCGAACGATCGCACCGTGCTGGAGCGCATCATCCAGCACTCGCTCAAGTCGTTCTCGGGCGCGATCGATCCGTTCGAGCGCGAGCTGCTCTTCGTGCTCGAGGACGTGGAGCAGAAGCGGATCATCGGCACGTCGATGATCCACGCGCAGCACGGCACGCGTCGCTCGCCACACATCTTCTTCGACGTGCTCGAGGACGAGCGCTACTCCGAGACGCGCGACATCCACAAGTCGCACCGGCTCTTGCGCATCGGCTACCACTACGTCGGCCCGACGGAGATCGGCGGCCTCGTGCTCCTGCCCGAGTACCGTCGTCACGCGGTCGCGCTCGGCAAGTGGCTCTCGTACGTGCGCTTCCTGTACATCGCGATGCACCGCAGCGACTTCCGCGACGAGGTCATCTCGGAGCTGATGCCGCCGCTCGAGCCCGACGGCACCTCGCTCGTGTGGGAGGCCATCGGTCGGCACTTCACCGGCATGAGCTACCAGGAGGCCGACCGCCTCTCGCAGACGAACAAGGAGTTCATCCGCGCGCTCTTCCCGCAAGATCCGCTGTACCTGTCGCTGTTCCCGAAGGCGGTGCAGGACGTCATCGGCCAGGTCGGGCCGCAGACCAAGGGCGTCGAGGCGATGCTGCGTCGCATTGGCTTCCACTACGCCGAGCGCATCGACCCGTTCGATGGCGGTCCGCACTTCATCGCGCGCACCGATGACATCACGCTCGTGCGCGAGAGCATCCGCGCGACGGTGAAGGACGCCACCTCGGGTGCCGACGAGGGTCGTCCGTTCGGCCTCGTCGCCGTCGAGCGCACGAGCGCGCCCTACTTCCAGGCCACGGGGGGGCGCTTCCGCATCGACGGCCGCAGCCTCATCCACTTGCCCCCCGACGTCCGCACGCTGCTCAACGTCGAGCCGGGCGAGTCGGTGGGCGTCGTCCCGATCTAGTGCGCATCCTGATCGCGCTGCTCCTGTGCGCGAGCGCCGGTGCGGTGCGCGCGGACGACAGCGCCTCGTTCGAGGCGGCGATCGCGCTCGAGGGAGAGGGCAAGCTCGCCGAGGCCGCGGTCGCGTTGCGCCGGTACGCGGACACGTCGACGGACGACGCGCTCGCGGCCGACGCGCTCGCCGAGGCCGCGGGGCTGTACGAGAGCCGGCTGTACGATCCGGCGGCGGCGCTCGCGTGCTGGAACGCGCTCGTCGGGAAGCACGCGCGGAGCAGAACCGCGCCGCGCGCCAGGGAGCGCATCGCCGCGCTCGACCGTGAGCTCGACGGCGCGAGCAGCGCGGAGGTGGCGAGCCTCGGGGCGTTCGCGCGGCTCCTCGACGAGACGCCGCGGCCTCCGTCGCGGCAGGCCCGCGCAGAGGTCGCGCGCTTCTGCGCCGAGCACGCGCGGCTCCACCTCGACGCGCGCGCGCACGAGTGGCTCGGTCGCGCGGCCGAGGAGGACCACGCGTTCGATGAAGCGGTCCGCGAGTACGAGGCGGCTCGACGGGGCAGCGGTCCCGCCGTCGGGCGAGCGACCCGCGCGGAGGCCGAGCTCCAGCTCCGCCGCGGCAAGCTCGACGCGGCGAGCACGCTCTACGACGCGCTCTCTGCGCTCGACGATCCGGTCGCCCGGCTCGCGGCCACCGATGGCCGAGCCGGGCTCGCCAGGGCGCACCGGCTGCGCACGATCGGCCGGTGCGCGATCGCGTGGCTCGCGCTCTACCTCGCGATCGTCGGCTGGCGCGCGCGTCGCACCCTGTGGCCGCCGCCCATCGAGGCGCGCTTCATCGTCCCGGTGGCGGCGCTGTTCGCCGTAGGCGCGCTCACGCAGAACCGCTCGATCGTCGTCGCGGTCGGCACCATCGCGCTCGGCAGCGTCGTCCTGCTCTGGCTCGCCGGCGCGGCGCAGACCGCTCGACGCAGCGTGCCGATCGCGCTCGCAGCCGTCGTCGCGATCGGCGCGCTCGCCTTCATCGTCATCCGCGCGACCGAGCTCACCCAGCTCGTCATCGAGACGATCACGATGGGGCCCGACCGGTAGGCCGGACACACGCGTCCCCTTCGTCGCGCCGGATCATGCGGCGGGTGCGCCTCAGAGCTGCGCGACGGCGAGGTAGAGCTTGTTGTTCGTGTCGTCGACGATGGTGAGCGAGCTCTTGCACTCCGGCGGCAGCGTGCCGCGCAAGGACTCGTAGCGCGCGCGCTCCACGACGAAGAACACGCGCTTGCCCCGGTGCGCCGCGAACCACTTCTGCATCTTCTCGAGGTTGTGGTCGCCGAGGAACGCCGTGCGCTCGTTGACGTCGGGGTTATCGTAGATGGCGTTCTTCGTGTAGAAGTTCTCGCCACGCCAGTAGAGCTGCCACGCGATGAGCTTCTCGTCGGGCGATTTGCGGTGCGAGTAGTACGCGCCGATGACGTGCTTCTGCGCCCAGTGCGGCGACAGCTCGACGAGCACCTTGTCGATGACGAAGCCCGTCCACACCACCGAAAGCAGCACGAGCATGCCGAGCGCACCGCGCACCGCCGGCCGCGCCGACTCCGACAGCTTGCGGCCGAAGACCCACGCGATGGGCAGCATGCACGCGACCGGCGCGAGCCACAGCCAGCGCGGGATGACGGGCGCCGCGCCGTGCGGGGTCGCAGGGCCGCAGGCGATGCCGACCGCGAGCAGCACGAGCACGCCGAGGAGACCGAGCATCCAGCGGCCCGTGTGCACGCTCTCTGCTTCCGGGGGCATTGAGTGAGACGGCGACTCTTCATCGATGCCGCCGTCGACCGGCAGCGACTGCTCGACGACGGGCTTCGCCCGCGCGAACAGCACGACGAGCAGCGTCGCGAGGGTCACGAGGCCGGCGAGCACGAGCATCTGGTTGCCGTACTCGTAGCGATCGCCGTACGTGGTCTGCAACGGCCACGGACGCCCCGTGCCCGGCATGTTCACGTAGTCGTAGTTGAACATCCAGATGAGGCGCGCCGGGTAGGCCGCGAGGTCGCGACCGCACAGCAGCGTCACCGGGACACCGACGAGGAGCATGCCGGCGCGCAGCAGGATCGTGGGGCGCTCGATGAGCTCGTCGATCGCGAGCGCCGCGAGGATCGCCAGGCCCGGCAGCGCCGGCAGGATGTAGTGATGGAACTTCGTGTTCACGAGTGTCACGACGACCCAGCCGACGAGCGCCCACACCACCGCGAACGTCGCCAGCTTCGCGCGCGTGCCGCGACCCTTCATGACGCCGAACGCCGAGAAGCTGCCAACGGCGACGAAGCCCGACCAGGGGAACATGCCGTAGCCGATGTACTGAAGGTAGTACTCGAACGTGCCGCGATCGCCGTGTCGACCGGCCGCGCGATTCACGTAGTTGTCGCCGATGAACTCGTTCCAAAATGGCTTGCCGTGGCGGATGAGCATCGCGTGGTACCAGGGCAACGCCGTCGCTGCGTACAGTAAGAGGCCGCGCGGCAGCTCGAGCTTCTCCCAGATGTCGGCGAGCCGCCCCGTGACGAGCAGGTACACGACCATCACGATGGCGGGGATCGCGAGCCCCGCCGGTCCCTTCGCCAGCGACGCGACGCCGCACAGCACGTAGGCCGCGAACAGGTAGAGCTGGCGGTTGTTGGTGGCGCGCGTGCACCAGTAGAGCCCGCCGATGAGGGCCGCCCAGTACGGCAGCATCGGCACGAGCCCGGTGAGCCGCACCGCCGTCGAGCCGAAGTGCAGCGTGAGCGTGAGCTGGATCGAGATGAGGATGAGCTGCGGCACGACGAGGAGGGCAGCCATCCAGCAGAGCACGCGAAAGGCGGGCGCATCGGGGTACGACAGCGTGCGCTTGCCGAACCGGCGGCTGCGGCGGGGCAGCTCGAGCTCGCTCTCGGCGGGGATGAGCGCGAGGCCGGCGAGCGCGAGCGCGACGGTCATCGGCACGACGAACGGGATGTCCGTCATCGCCTGCCGGGAGATGAGCGCCCACTGCGAGGAGGTGAGCAGGATGATCGCCGACAGGAGGCCGACGCGCTTTCCGGCCAGGCGCCGACCGAGCTCGTAGATCGCCCACGCGCCGAGGATGCCGAGGCACACCATGGGCAGGCGCGCGCCCCACTCGGGACGCCAGCTGGTCACCATCTCGTCGGCGGCGGCGTGCGGGTGCCAGTCGATACCGAACAGCTTCATGCCGAGCGCCAGCAGCCAGAACGTGAAGACGGGCTTGGACCAGAACTCCGCGCGATCGGTCGGCGACCCCGGCCACCACTGGCTCACGAAGTCGTTGCGGTCGAGCATCTGGCGCGCGACCTCGCCGTAGTGCGTCTCCCACGGGTCCCACATGCCGTAGTTACCGGCGAACGGGATGTAGAGGATGGCGCCGAGCGCGCACACCAGGAAGGCGAGCTGCCGTTCTGGCGTCGAGAACAGGCGGGCGAACACGCCCTGCGACGGAGGTGAGGCGTCCATGAAGGCGGCATCCTACGCAGAAAGGCCGGCCGCGCAAAAGGACGAACGACGCGATCTCCGTCACAGCCGCTGTGCGGCGTGCCTCGCACAATTCCGTGGAAGGTCGCGTACTCGCGAGTGACGCAATTTTTTTGCTTTACGGGGCTGTACCCCGCTAGTAAGAAGGCCCATCACCACCCGGCTCGACTCTTCAGGAGGCTTTTGAACATGCGTAATACGATCTTTGCTTTGGCAACCTCTGCACTGCTCCTCGGCGGCGTCGTCGTCGGTTGCGGCGGCAGCACCACCAAGACCAACATCAAGACGGACATGGGTTCGGGCGACATGGCCAAGGTCGCGACGGGCGACCTCTCGACGACCCTGCTCTCCTGCTCGGCGTACATCGACTGCTACTCGAACTGCGCCACCTCGTCGGCCGACCAGCCCACGTACGACGCCTGCACCAAGAAGTGCGACTCCGAGGCAAAGCCGACCGTCCTCGGCACGTCCAGCAAGCCCGGCCTCTACGACCAGGCCCTTGGTTGCGCCCAGACGTACTGCATCACCGGCACGGCGACGTTCACCTCGGGTGACGGCGCCACGCGCTACAAGTGCGATGTCAGCGCGGACGGCACGATGTTCACCGAGATCGGTGGCGCGCCGGTCACGAACAAAGGCGTTTGCATCACCTGCGTCGTCGCTGCCGAAGCCGCTCTCCAGGGCGGCGCGTGCGCCGACCCGACCAGCGTCGACTGCTCGTCGAACATGTCGAGCAACGTCGTGACGGCGTGCGGCGCGTACATCAACGCCTGCCTCAAGGACAAGTAACCACGTAGCGCCCCGGCGCTTCGAAGCCCTCCGACCTTCACGGGTCGGGGGGCTTTTTTTATGTCCGCGGGCTGAGGCCAGGTATGGCGTCCGGCCATCTG
>JBDTCO010000165.1:0-9580 GCA_039923495.1 Polyangia bacterium | reverse complement strand
GGGCGTGCTCGGCTACCCTGTCGTCATGGACAGGGAGCGGGCGACGGTCTCGAGCGTCGAGAGCACGAAGGACGCCGACGCGATGGCGACGGGCTCCGGGCCGGGCGCGCGGGCCGACGCCGGGGCGCTTGCGGTGGAGCGCATGCTGCACATCGATCCCGGCTCGCGGCTCAAGGCCATGCTCGCGAAGACCGGTCCGACGCAGAACGCGCACAAGAGCCTGCCGCGTCAGTACGGGGAGTCACGCATCCAGAAGTCTCCCCAGCTGTCCAAGGTCGGGCGTCTCCAGTCGGCGCATGGATCGATCACGACCGAGACCATCGCGCCCATCGCGACCTTTCTCGACAAGGCGACCGATGCGGAGCTCCGGACCGCGGTCCAGAGCCTCGGCACCGCGGAGCTCAAAGAGCTCGACAGGCTCTTCCGCTCCGGGATGCCGTCCATGGCACCGCCGCGGCTCGGCGCGCGTGTCGCCCTGGCGTGCACGCCGGAGCAGTTCCTCTCGATGAGCAGCGACGCGGTCGGCGGGGCGCAGTTCGAATGGGTGACCGACGCGGCGACCTGGCAACGGGTCGCGCAGCTGCTGAAGACCGCGCCGATCTCCGCGCGCGTGCACGTGCTTTCTCGGCAGTCAGCTGCCATGAAGGCAAAGCTCGAGTCACTTGGTGTCGACACCCACTTCACCGCGCAGAACATCAAGCTCGGCAGCGCCGCGGTCACCGACGCATTCTCGTCCGTGCTGTATGGCTACTTCACGGGTAACCAGGACCACGCCTCGCTGCTGACCCGGTGGAACATGTTCGACGCGACGCTGCAGAGCGAGTTTCTCGCGTCGGCGTTCGGACAGGCGCAGGAGTTGTCGGCGATCGTGCTGCTCACGCTCGCCACCGTGGCCACACCAGCGCAGCGTAAGCCGCACCTCGCGGCGCTGGCGAAGCGCGTGAGCATGGCCGCGCAGTACGAGATGTGGCTCAGCGATGACTACGCACCCTTCATCCTGCAAGTGCGCGCGCAGCTCACCGCCGCCGAGCGTGCGGCGCTCGACCTCGGCATGGGCAAGTGCGGGTCGCCTGAGCTTCTCGCGAAGCTGGGAATCAAGGAGGTGAAGGCGAAGGTGCAGCCGGGCAAGGCAGCGCCGGCCGCGGCATCGATGTTCAACACGGTCGACAAGGTCGTCGCGCCGACCATCCACGAGGATCACGGCCACCTCGACGATGGCCGGGGCAACATCGACGAGTCCAAGCGCCGCAAGCCGACGATGGGCAACCGGATGGCCAAGCTGAAGTGGGAGGCATACATCCGGGCGGGCAAGATCGCGCGGCCCGAGCTCGTCGATGCGCTACGAGCGTACGAGCACTTCCTCGTCGACAACGACGGCGCCGACTGGAACTTCAGCTACGAGAAGTACGTGAAGGACGATCCCTCGGGCGCGGCCGCACTGAGCTCGGCGATGACGCATCTCTCGGCGGACGCACAGCACACGAGCGACATGCACGGGGGCATCGCCGAGCACTTCCTGCTGGAGAGCGGCGTCATCCCGGTGGGCAGCGCGTCGACCGAGTTCCCCTACCCCACGACGGAGAACTGGCAGAAAGCCATCGGCGCACACGAGATCTGGCTCGAGGCGGCCGTCGATGTGGCCACCGCGATGGGCGGGGAGCGACGTTTCAAGGTCCAGATGAAGCTGCACGCGGAGGATCGCTACAACTTCAACCCGGGCGCCACCGACATCGCCAGCGGTGTGCCCGACGATGTGAACGGCGTCTTCGAGGTCACGGGGCTGGGCAAGGAGTTCCTGTCGAAGTCGACGCTTGCGCGTACCTTCGAGTTCACCGCGCCGCCCGCGAGCAAGAGCCCGGCGCCCGCGCCGAAGAAGAAATAAATGGCGAGGGTGTGCATCGCGCTTTCGGCGCTGTTGCTCCTGGCGTGTCACGACCACGCCGGTTCCAAGGAGGGAAGATCCACGATGCAGCCGAACCTCATCACCGACATGGCCCGGTTGCACAGGTACATCGAGCTCGATGGCACAGCGTGCCGCTGGACGGTCGTACCGCGCGGCGTCGCCGATCCGCTCGTTCCTGGACCGACCGATACCGTGCTGTGGGCGAGCATCGATCTCGCCCCGAAGGCGTGGGCCGCGCTCGGCGCGCCGGTCTCGCCGTCGGAGAGCTTGCGCGTTCCAGAAGCGATCGCCGCGCTGATCGCGCCCGCCTTGCCGAAGGACGGCGCAGACCGGATCGCCACGGGCCCGTCCTACCCCGTCGCCGCGCAGGTCCGCAATCCGTACGCCGCCGAGACCGGTGTACGCGTCGGCGACGCGCTCGTTGTCGCGCTCTACTCGCGCTGAGCACCACGGTCGTGGTCGAGCGGGAGCCGCAGCGCGAGCGCGCGCTCCGCCTCGAGGAGGGCAGTCGCGCCGTGATCGTCTACGGGCCGTTGGAGCAGAACTCGACGTAGTGGAGCTGCACGTCGATCGGATTGGCGACGCCGCTGCCCGATGCGTCGTTGCCGATGACGAAGTAGCGCGTGACGGCGGCCGGGAACACAGGCATGGCGGTGATCGGATCGGACCCCGTGACAGTGTATGTGTAGAGCGTGCCGGCCCCGGTGTCGACGCTGTCGAGCTCGACGAGGTGCGAGCCCAAGGACGAGTTGATGCCCCAACCATCGACGGTCTCCGTCATGCCCGCGTTGAGGTTGTCGACCAGGTAGAGTCGGTCTCTGCCGCCCGCGGGAGAGCGCGTGTCGCCGCGCAGGTAAAAGTCGTTTGCGCGCGCCTCGGGGCCCACCCACGACACCCCGGCGACGACGGCGTCGTAGCGCGCCACGATGCGAAAGGGGCTCGCGTAGCCAGCGGTCGACTCGCCCTCGATCGAGACCCGGAAGTCGTTGTGGACGACGGGCGTTCCTTTGGGCACGTGCACGTTGAGGAAGCCGCACTGAAAGTCGTACATGATGTTCGAGGAGGACTCGATGTGCAGGCCCGGCGGGCGGCCATGGTCGAACACGAACTGCTTGCAGCGCGCCACATCGGACATCGGCGGTTTGTCCGGTATGGCGCACGCCATGTCGGTCCCCTGCGCGAGGTCGGGGACGACGCCGAGATCCGACGGAGGGCGCATGTCGATCGCTTCGAGCGGGGCGAGCGGATCATGCCCGATGGGCGGAAGCTGCGACGGATCGACGGCGACCGGGATGCACACGCCGTTCAAGCACGTCGCCTCGCCCATGCAGGTCGATAAAAGACAGCTCCGCTCGAGTGGAAGCCGAAGCTCGAGCGCGCGACCGGGCTCGAACGGGACCGTCACGCGCCGCTCGACGCGCATGATGCCTCCGCGCAAGAGCTGGGCGTGGATGGCGACGATGGGCGAGCTGCGAGAGCCGTGCAGGTCGAGCGAGGCGGGCAGCGAGCTCTGCGCGGTGAGCGCATACGCCTGCGAGAACAACAAGGACCCGTCGCCCGCGCGCTCCACATCCAGCTGTAGCGTGTCCGCCTCGGTGGGCAGCACGAGATCGGTCGAGATGACCAGGAGCAGCTCGGTGCTCGTTCGACAGCCGCCCGCAAGGAGCAGCGTGACGAGCCCGATGGATGCGAAGAGGCGCATGGATGGCTTGGATCCTAACAGGTCGAGCCATCCCGCTGGCGCGAGAGGGAGCTCGCCCTCTACAAACCGAGCGAGGCCAGCTCTGCGCCCGAGAAGAAGAAGCCGATCTCCTGCTTCGCCGTCTCGGGGGCATCGGAGCCGTGGACCGCGTTCTGCTCGATGTCGGTGCCGAACTTGTGGCGGATGGTGCCCTCTACGGCCTTCTTCGAGTCGGTCGCGCCCATGATCTCGCGGTTCTTCGCGACGGCGTTTTCACCCTCGAGGACCTGCACGATGCAGGGGCCCTTGGTCATGAACGTGACGAGGTCCTTGAAGAACGGACGCTCGCGGTGCACGCCGTAGAAGCTCTCGGCCTGCGGCTTCGTCAGGTGGACCGTCTTCTGCGCGACGGGGCGCAGGCCGGCGTCGAGGAAGTGCTGGATGATCGCGCCGAACTTTCCGGCGGCGAACGCATCGGGCTTGATGATGGAAAACGTGCGCTCTTTGCTCATTGGAATGGTCTCCGGGATTTCCTAGGTGAGGTCTACTTCAGAACGCTCTTGAGCGTGGCGCCGAGCTCGGCGGGCGTGCGGGCGACCTTGATGTTGGCCGCCTCGAGCGCTGCGATCTTGTCCTTCGCCGTGCCCTTGCCGCCGGAGATGATCGCGCCGGCGTGGCCCATGCGCTTGCCCTCGGGCGCCGTCTGGCCGGCGATGAACGCGGCGACCGGCTTCTTCATGTGATCCTTCACGTACGCGGCCGCGCGCTCTTCCGAATCGCCGCCGATCTCGCCCATCATGAGGACCGCGGTGGTGCCCGGATCGTTCTCGAAGAGCTCGAGGCAGTCGATGAAGTCCATGCCCTTGACCGGGTCGCCGCCGATGCCGATGCAGGTCGACTGACCGATGCCGAGCTGCGTGAGCTGGTTGACGCCCTCGTAGGTGAGCGTGCCGGAGCGCGACACGACACCGACGGTGCCCTCCTTGTGGATGTAGCCGGGCATGATGCCGATCTTGCACTTGCCGGGCGAGATGACGCCGGGGCAGTTCGGACCGACGAGCCGCGTCTTGCACTGCGACTCGAGCACGCGCCTCACGCTGATCATGTCGAGGACCGGGATGCCCTCGGTGATGCAGATGACGAGGGCGAGCTCGGCCGAGATGGCCTCGAGGATCGAGTCGGCGGCGAACGGCGGGGGCACGTAGATGACGGACGCGTTGGCGCCCGTCTGCTTGACGGCTTCCTCGACGGTGTCGAACACCGGCGTACCCTCGAAGATGGTGCCGCCCTTGCCGGGCGTGACGCCGGCCACGACGTTGGTGCCGTACTCCTTGGCGCCGCGCGTGTGGAACGCGCCGGTCTTGCCCGAGATGCCCTGGACGAGCAGGCGGGTGTTCTTGTCTACGAGGACGCTCACTGTTCGACTCCTCGCGCGAGCAACGCGTGGTGGGGGGAGGCTCCGTCGAGCTTTGCTCGGTGGAGGGGGGACGGGAAGGTCCCCCGACGATGGCAGACGCTCACTTTGCACCTCCGGCGAGCTTCACGATCTTCTGAGCGCCGTCGAGCATGTCTGCCGCCGAGACGACGTCGAGACCGGACTCTTGGAGCATCTTGCGACCGAGCTCCACGTTGGTTCCCTCGAGACGAACGACGAGCGGGACCTTGAGGCCCACTTCCTTGACGGCGGCGATGACGCCCTCCGCGATGGTGTCGCACTTCATGATGCCGCCGAAGATGTTGACGAAGATGCCCTTCACCTTCGTGTCCGACGTGATGATCTTGAAGGCCGCCGTGACCTTCTCCTTCGTCGCGCCACCGCCGACGTCGAGGAAGTTGGCGGGCATGCCTCCTGCGAACTGGATGATGTCCATCGTCGCCATCGCGAGGCCGGCGCCGTTGACCATGCAGCCGATGTTGCCGTCGAGCGAGATGAAGGACAGGTCGAATGCCTTGGCCTTGGTCTCGTTGGCGTCTTCCTCTGCGAGGTCGCGCATTGCGTCGAACTCGGGGTGACGGTAGAGCGCGTTGTCGTCGAAGTTGATCTTCGCGTCCAGGGCGAACACGTCGCCGGTCTTGGTGACGACGAGCGGATTGATCTCGACGAGCGAGCAGTCGAGCTCCACGAACGCCTTGTAGAGCGCCGTGAACAGCACGACCGCCTTCTTGATCTCGTCCGCCTTGAGGCCGAGCGAGTACGCGAGCGAGCGCGCCTGGAACGGACGGAAGCCGATCGCGGGATCGACGAAGACCTTGAGGATCTTCTCCGGCGTCTTGGCCGCGACGTCTTCGATCTCCATGCCGCCCTCGGTCGACGCCATGACGACGATGCGACCGGTGGCGCGATCGACGAGCATGCCGAGATACATCTCGCGGGCGATATCCATGCCCTGCTCGACGAGCAGGCGCGAGACCTTCATGCCGGCCGCGTCGGTCTGGTGCGTGACCAGCTGCATGCCGTAGATGGCCTTGACCGCGAGGAGCGCGTCGGCCTTGGTCTTCGCGACCTTGACGCCGCCACCCTTGCCGCGACCACCGGCGTGGATCTGCGCCTTGACGACGACGACGGGATTACCCGTTTCTTTCTGCACCCAGTCGATGGCCTGTTCGGCCTCGGCGACGGTCATTGCAGACTTGCCCTTCGGGACCGGCACATTGAAGCGCCGCAGTAGCTCTTTGCCTTGGTATTCGTGGATCTTCACGGGAACCCCCTCCGCGACGAGCGGACGATGCGAAGGGGTTTACACTTTCAATCCTCCGACAACAAGGGGCCTGCCGTAGAAGGACGGACTTTACGAAGCGGAACCTAAATCCCGCAGGTCGGTAGCGAGCATGCCGCTGCGCCGCCGGAGGCCGGCTGCCAGCGCTCGTTGAGGCACTGGACGTCCGGGCCCAGGCTGACGGTGCACTTGTCGTCGTAGCGGCAGACGAGGTTCGGGAAGGCACAGTCGCTGCCGAGGGCGGGGCGATCGCTCGGGCACTCGGCGTCGAGCCCGTCGGCCCAGGCGCGGCAACGCCAGTTGAGGCCCGACGGCCCACACGGCAGGCACGCGCAGCGGCCCGCGGTGTAGTCGCAGGAGAGGCCCTGCGTGGTGCAGTTCCCGCCGATGGGCGTGGACTCGTAGTCGGTGGCGCAGACGTCGGTGTTCTGCGGGGTGCACGTCGCGTCCTTCGTGTTGCTCCACGTCGAGGTCACGGCGTTGGTGCACGTCGAGATGGTGCTGCAGCGCTGGTGGTTCCCTGTGCCTCCCGTCTCGCAGGCGAAGGCGCGTTTGCCGCAGCTCGTGCCGTCGCCAGGCGTGCTGGTGGGGCACTTGAATTCGCTACCGCACGCGCTCAGCAGAGCAGTGGCGGCGAAAAGGACGAAGAGGGCTCTCATGCGTGAGCGAGCGTACTCGAAGTCGCGGTATGTTGCGACTCCGCTGCGAGTCATCACCAACGGGCAAGGGTGAAAGCTCGCAGCGGAGTCGCTGGTCGTGCTGCGCTTCGTTACAGCTTGTTCGCGGCCTCGACGAGCTCCTTGACGGCAGCGGCCGACTTGTCGAGCGCCGCCTTCTCGTCGCTGTTGAGCTCGACGGTGACGATCTTCTCGACGCCGCCAGCACCGATGATGACCGGCACGCCGATGTAGAGATCCTTGTAGCCGTACTCGCCGTTGCAGTGCGCCGCGGCGGGCAGCATGCGCTTTTCGTCCTTGAGGTATGCACGCGCCATCGAGATCGCTGCGGCAGCCGGCGCGTAGTAGGCGCTGGTGCCCATGAGCCCGACGATCTCGCCGCCACCGCCGGCGGTGCGCTTGACGATCGCGTCGAGCTTGTCCTTCGCGATGAAGTTGGCGACCGGCACGCCGTTGACCGTGCAGTAGGTGAGGATCGGGACCATCGTGTCGCCGTGGCCGCCGAGCACCATCGCGCGGACGTCCTTCACCGACACGCCGGCTTCGCGCGCGAGGAAGTGCGTGAGGCGCGCGGAGTCGAGCACGCCGGCCATGCCGACGACCTTGTTCTTCGGCAGACCAGAGACCTTCTGGAGCTCGTACACCATCGCGTCGAGCGGGTTGGAGATGACGATGACGAAGGCGTCCTTGCACTTCGCCTTGATGTTCTCGGCGACGTTGCGAATGATCTTGAGGTTGATCGACAACAGATCATCGCGCGACATGCCCGGCTTGCGAGGCACCCCGGCGGTGACGATGACCACGTCGGCGCCTTCGCATGCGTCCCAGCTGCCCGAGCCCGTGATCTTCGCATCGGTGCCGAGGATCGCGCTGTTCTGCTCGAGGTCGAGCGCCTTGCCCTGCGCGAACTTTTCCTTGTCGGGGATGTCGTAGAGGACAATGTCACCGAGCTCGGCGCGAGCCGCGAAGGCCGCGAGCTCACCACCGATATTACCCGCGCCGATCAGCGCAATTTTGGGACGACGTGCCATGTGTGGCTCCTTTACGAGTGGGGTGAGACGCCCGGACTGTAATGTCGTGACGAGGATCGATCAACGGGCTGCGGTGCGCTCGATGAGCTCGACCTTGTAGCCGTCCGGGTCCTCGACGAACGCGATGACCGTGATGCCGTGCTTCATCGGGCCGGGCTCGCGCGTGATCTTGCCGCCGGCCGCGCGCACCTTCTCGACGGTGGCCTTGATGTCCTCGGTGCCGATCGCGATGTGGCCGTACGCGTCGCCAAGGTCGTACGACTTGGTATCCCAGTTGTGCGTGAGCTCGAGGACCGCGGTGTCGCTCTCGTCGCCGTAGCCGACGAACGCCAGCGTGAAGCGGCCGCCCTCGTAGTCCTTCTTGCGCAGGAGCTTCATGCCGAGGACCTCGGTGTAGAAGCGCAGCGACGCATCGAGGTCGACTACGCGGAGCATCGTGTGGAGGAGTCGCATGGCGCGAATGTACCCAGTTTTTCCGTCGAGCAAGTGCGCTGACTCTCAGAATTCCGAGAGTGCGGGCGCGTGATCCCGACCGGTTGAGCGTGGCGCATCGCTTGCTGTGCTTGCCCGCCGAGGTGATCGGATGCTGAAGACGACCTGGCTTTTCGCTGCTGCACTCTTCCTTTCCATCGCGGGCTGCAACGGCAGCACCACGGGTCAAAAGAACCTCGCACAAGGCTACCTCGCCACCGACGCGTGCTCGCAGCACGTGACCGCGTCCGCCTGCGATGCCACCGAGCGTGGCTGTCGCTGGGTCACAACGAACAAGGTCGGCGTCTGCGTCAGCAACGACGCGTGCCTCTCCCTCGGCAAGGCCGGCTGCGGCGCGGACGCAACGTGCGCATGGTCAGCGGCCGCGACGCTGTGCCCCGTCGGTGCAAGCTGCGCGGACGGCGGCTACTGTCACACGAGGGACGCGGGTGGCACCGACTGCGCGTGCGTGAGCCCGATCAGCTCCAACGCGGGCGGGACCGTCCCCGCGGTCGAGTGCGACTGCTCCGGCGGCGCCGCTGGCGAGGGTGGCGGCATGACGGGATCCGGCGGTGCGTGCGCCTGCGCGTGCCCCGCGTGCGCGCCGGGCGAGATCTGCCCGCCGTGCGCCTGCAACTGCGACGACGGCGGCGAGGGCTGCAGCTCGGGCTCGACCTGCGCGTGTGCGTGTGGCGCCCCGCCGCCTGACGGTGGCGTGGCCGACCCGTGCGTCTGCAACTGCAACGACCAGGGCAACACGACGACCGTGAGCGATGTCTGCAGCGCGCACGCCGACTCCGACAGCTGCACCACCGACACGACCAACCACTGCGGCGTCGTACCCGGCCCCGGTGGCGCGTTCGTCTGCGCGGGTGCCATCGACGGTGGCGCCGCCCCCATCTGCCCGTGTGCCCCTGGATCGAGTTGCAACTGCCCCACCAACAGCGGAGGTAGCACCTGCGCGGTCCCACCGGCCCCGGGCCCCACGCCCATCGCGTGTCCCGCGATCGCCTGCGCCAACCTGACCTGCACCAAGGGCCTCGCCAGCGATAGCTCGGGCTGCCCGACCTGCGCCTGCAACTAGGCGCCTACGTCGTGCG
>JBDTCO010000164.1:0-4099 GCA_039923495.1 Polyangia bacterium | reverse complement strand
GAGAGCGGCGAAGACCTCAAGGGTCGCCTGCTCGCGGCGTCGAACAAGAAGCTCCTCCACCTCATCGAGGTCGGTGGCGAGATCAAGTCGAAGTTCGGCTCCGTCGAGAAGGCCGCAGAGGCCCTCGCGCAGTCGCTCGGCCGCGCCAAGGACGCCGACTACGTCACGAAGCTCAAGACGTTCGCGCCGGGCAAGCTCCTCGACCTGTACCGCACGGCCGAGAAGCGCGCCAAGTCGAAGGCCGCCTAGCACTCCCCGGAGCGGCCTCCGTCGCTCCTCCACATGCAGCTCGGTACCGTCATCGGACCCGTCTGGGGCTCGCGCCATGCCGCGGGCCTCGACGGGCGCACGCTCTTGCGCGTCGAGCTCGACGCCGGCGGCGAGATCGTCGCGGTCGACGGGTTGCGCGCCGGGCCCGGCGATCGAGTGCTGGTCGCGCACGGCAGCCGCGTTCGCGATCTCACGGTCGGAGCCGAGGTCGCCGACAAGGACGTCATCGTGGCGCTCGTCGATGGACAGGATACGCCGTGATCCTCGGGCGCGTCATCGGCGAGGTGTGGGCCACGCGCAAGCACGCGGCCTACGAGGGCAGAAAGCTGCTGCTCGTGACGCCGCGCCTGTTCCACGGTCCACGGCCCGTCCCGATCGTCGCCGTGGACGTCATCGACGCGGGCGTCGGCGATCAGGTCATCGTGTGCGTCGGTACGCCAGCTCGGCTCGCGTCGGGCGGGCAGAACCTCCCCATCGAAGCGGCGGTCTGCGCCATCGTCGATCGCGTGGAGCTCGCGGACGATGTGGGTCGTCGTCCGTTGACGTGGCTGGAGGGCGCATGATCCGCGGTCGCGTCGTCGGCGAGGTGTGGGCCTCGCGCAAGGCCGCCGGGCTCGACGGGCGCAAGCTCGTGCTCGTCGCTGCGGGCGACGACCTCATCGTCGCGCACGACACGCTCGATGCCCGCGCGGGTCAGGACGTGCTCGTCGCGCTCGGCTCGGGCGCGCGCAACGTCGTCGCACCCGGTGTCGACAACCGTGGGATCCTGTGTGACGCCGCCATCGCGATGCTCGTCGAAGAAGAGGTCTGAGCCATGTTTCTCGGCAAGGTGATCGGCACGGTCTGGTCGACGGTGAAGTGGGATGAGCTGTCGGGCCTGAAGATGCTGCTCGTGCGCCCGTACACGCTGTCCGACGTCGGTGGTACGGCGGAGGTGAAGGCGCCCGAGCATGACGGCGTCGTGTGCGCGGACGTGCTCGGTGCAGGCGTCGGTGAAGACGTCATCGTCGCGTACGGGCACGCTGCCCGCGTCGCTGTCGCAGAGCGGCTCGGCCCGAACGAGGCGCCGAAGATCCCGATCGACGCCGCCGTCGTGGCGATCGTCGATCGCTTCGCCGTCGACACGGAGTCGTGAGCGTCCCGCTAGCGGTGTGACTCCAGCCGGTCGCGCGGCATGGTCCAGTCGCCGACATGCAGGCCGTCGGGACGGAAGTCGATGTGGCCGTACTTCGCGACGGCCTCCGCGTGCGTGGCCACGGTGCCCAGCTTCACGCGGTCATGCTCGTAGCCGTTGCCCTGCCCGATCGCCACCGTGACGAACACGGCGAGGCCACCTTGCGCGGGCTCCTCGTACACACGTGCTCCGTAGAACGCGGGGCCATACTTGCCGTCGCCCCACGCCATCGCGACGGTCGCTTCCTGCTTCGAGCCCGGCGTCGCGGCCCTGAGGAACGTGATGGCGGTGCAGACCGTGCCGAGCAGCACCCCGACGACGAGCGCCAACAGGCCGGTCTGCATCCTGGTCACGAGCTACTCCGCGGCGGGCTCGGCGGCGGCAGCCTTCTGCTCCTTGCTGCCGACGACGATGAGGTTCATGCCGACCTGCACCGACAGCGTCTTGCCGTCGATGACCTGGGTGGCCTTGCCGTTGACGTACCAGCCGAAGCTCCCCGTCGAGAACTCACGGGGCTCAGCGATCATCGGGAAACCGCCGAGGTCGATCTTGAGGGGCTCAGCCTTGGCGAGGAAGTCTTCGCGGGAGATGGGGCAGACGGTCTTTGGGGGCATGCGGCGATCGTTACTGCATCGCGCCTCACCGAGCAACCGCGACGCAATCGAGCAGGTGCCACAGCACCTCGGTCTTGCGCACGAGCGCGGCGACGCACCCATCCTGCAGCGCGGGCGTGGTCGCGTGCTCCAGCACGAACGCGATGGCTTCCTCGGAGTCGGCGCGCGCACGCGGCACGCGCGTGCGGAAGTACGCGAGCCCGGCGGGATCCACGAAGGGGTAGTGCTCTTCCCACGCTCGGATGCGCTTCGACATGAGGTCCGACGCGAACGCCTCCGTGAGCGACGACGCCACGGCCTCGACGAGCGAGACGCGCCGCACGAGCTCCACGTAGCCGTCGCAGGCGAACCTCACACCAGGTAGCACGCCCTCGAGCAGTCGGTTCTCGTCGAGCCCGACCGCGCGCGCGAGCCCATGCCACAGCGCAAGGCCACCCTGACCTTCCTCAGCACCATCGTGATCGACGATGCGATGCAGCCACATGCGACGGAAGCGCGGATCCTCGGACTTCGACAGGATGAGCGCATCCTTGATGGGGATCCGCGTCTGGTAGTAGTAGCGGTTGGTCACCCAAAGCTTGAGCTGGGCGTGCGAGAGCCTCCCCTCGTGCATCGCGACGTGGAACGGGTGCTCGTCGTGGTAGCGCGTGCGACCCTCCTGGCGGAGCCTGTCGAGGAACGCGCTCTGCTCGGATGTCATGCGGAGCAGCCGTCACTCCACCCATCGACGCCGACCTCGATGCCGAGCGCCTTCGCGTGCGCGCGCTCGGGACCATCGTCGACGAGGATCGGGTTGGTGTTGTTGATGTGCACGAGCGTCTTCCTCTTTGCCCTCCGCTTCGACAGCCACGCGAGGCTGCCGTCTTCACCGACGAGCGGCCAGTGACCCATGTCGCGGGCCAGGCCCCTACCGCGGCCTTGCTTCACGAGCTCGTCGTCGGTAGAGAAGGTGCCGTCGAAAAATACGTGGTCGACGCCGTCGCAGAGCGCCTCGAGCGCGGGCGTGGCGGAGCCGACGGCCGGGCACCATGCGATGGACGTCTTCCCGTCGCTGACCCTGAGCGCCACGTTGTCGAGCGGCTCCGACGGGCGCAGCGAGCGAAAGTGCAGTGGCGCCTGACCGGGCGACGGGATCGCCTCGACCGTGAGGCCACCGTCGAACGCCTGCGGCTCGCCGGGGGCGAGATCGTGCCAGCGCGTGTGGCCCTCGAAGCGATCGAGCGTCCGCAGCACCGCGTTGTGCTCGACGAGATCACGACGCACGCGGTTCGTCGCGTACAGATCCATCGGAGCCCACTCGCGCAGCGTGAGGAGGCCTGCCCACGCGTCGATGTCGCCGTTGTGGAGCGCGACGCCGCGCACCGGAGAGCGGCCGTCCGCCGTCGGCCACAGCGATGGGGTGTGCTCGAGCTGCGTGCGTACGTCCGGAGACGCGCCGAGGAGCAACCAGCGCGCGCCGTCGCTGCTCACCGCGAGCGAGCACTGCGTGCGCGGCGCCATGTGGACGGCACCTCGGCGGACACCATCACACTGCGGGCAGGCGCAGTTCCACTGAGGAAACCCTCCGCCCGCGGCAGCTCCGAGGAGCCGGAGGTGCACGCCCTACTCGGCGCGGTTCTCGACGATCGGCTCCTGGGAGTCGCGCTCGTCTTCGTTCTGGTACGCGCCGATCTCGGCGTTCATGTCGATCTCTTCGATGACCTTCGGGGGCTCCCACGTCATGGCTGACTCCTGTCTGCCCGATGGTAAGCCAAGCGCGGCCGTCGCGCACGGCTACAATGTGGGCGTTGGATGCTACGCGCACTTCTCCATTTCTCCGGCTCGCGAGTGGGATTCGCGTGCGCCATGATCGTGTGCGCGCCCGGCACATGCTGCTCGGGCCCGAGCGCGGGTTCGTGCTGAACGCGACGGGCCTGTCGGTGATCGAGGCCATCGCGACGGGCCGTATCGAAGACGAGGTGCTGGCGCTCATCGCTGGTGACGATCCCGGTCGTCGCGACGAGACACGTGCGTTCCTCGACGAGCTCGTCCGCAAGAACCT
>JBDTCO010000163.1:0-10318 GCA_039923495.1 Polyangia bacterium | reverse complement strand
CGATCGTCATCGTGGACCACGAGCTCTCGCCCAGTCAGGCGCGCAACCTCGAGCGCGCGACCGGGGCCGAGGTGCTCGATCGCACCGCGGTCATCATGGACATCTTCCACCGGCACGCGAAGAGCCGCGAGGCGCGCATGCAGGTCGAGATTGCGCGTCTCAACTACGTCGCGCCGCGCATGCGCGAGTCCGCGGGTGGACGCGAGCGGCAGGCGGGGCGCGGCGCGGGCGAGTCGGGGCTCGAGCTCGATCGTCGTAAGATCCGCGATCGCATCGCCGAGCTGAAGGCCGCGCTGGTCGTGATCCAGGAGGACGACGACAACCGTCGTCACGCGCGTCGCGATCAGCTCCGGGTCGCGCTCGTCGGCTACACGAACGCAGGCAAGTCGTCGCTCATGCGCGCGCTCACGGGGAGCGAGGTGCTCGTCGCGGACAAGCTCTTCGCGACTCTCGACACGACGGTGCGCACGCTCGCCCCCGAGACGAAGCCGAAGATCCTCGTGTCGGACACCGTTGGCTTCATCCAGAAGCTGCCGCACGATCTCGTCGCGTCGTTCCGCTCCACGCTCGACGAGGCGCTCGAGGCATCGCTGCTGCTGTTCGTCGTCGACGCGTCCGATCCCATCCATGAGACGCAGCTCCAGGTCACGCGCGACGTCCTCGGCGAGATCGGCGCGTCCGAGGTGCCGTCGCTGCTCATCCTCAACAAGATGGACCGCCTCGACGAGGACGCGCGCGCGGCGGTCATCGCGCAGCACCCCGACGCGATCCCGCTGTCGGCCCACCGGCCCGAGGACGTGACGATGCTGCACGGCCGAATCGTCGCGTACTTCGAGGAGTCGATGGTCGACGACGAGCTGGTGCTCCCGTACTCGAAGCAGGGCCTCGTCGGAGAGATCTACGAGAGCGTGCGCGTGCTCTCGGAGGAGTTCGACGAGCAGGGCCGCAAGCTCAGGGTCCGCGCGCTGCCGGCGGTGCTGGACAAGCTGAGGAGCGCGCTGCGGCGCTGAACGCCGCTGCGACGCTGCGCTGCGGTCAGGCGGCGGCGGACAGGAGGTGGACGGCGATCTGGGGATCATCGCCATCGGTGCCATCGGCCTCGGCGAGGATCTGAAAACCTTGCGCCACGGCCTTCTGCGTGAACTCGAACATCGCGCGGTCGCGGAGCGCCTTGCCGGAGAGCATCTGGTTCTTGAACTCGGGGGCGCACTCGAACTGCGGGCGCACCCACGCGACTCCGTGGGTCGCGGGGGCGAGGCGGAAGCCGACGGCGCGCAGCGCGCTGCGCGCCGAGGCGAAGCGGATGTCGATGGTGAAGAACGCGAACGGGCCCGGGGCCTGTGCCGCGGGCAAGCTCTTGAGCTGCGCGCGCTCCACCATCGTGATGCGCCCGTCGGAGCGCAGGTGCGGCGCGAGCGGCGTCGGTCCGACGGAGACCGATGACACGTGCGCCGCACCGAGCTCGAGCAGGACGGCCGCAAAGCCGGGCGTCGACCCGTTGACGTCGAGGACCTGCTGACCTCGGACCGCGCCCGGGATCCCGAAGCGCATGAGCGCCGCGCCGAGCTTGTCGTGCGTCTTTCCGACGGGGGATTGCGGCCTCTGCATGGCGTCTAGCGGCTCTTCAGCCAGGTGCCGAGCTCGTCGGCGCCGCCGATGTGCTCGCCGTCGATGAAGACCTGCGGGGTCGTGGCCTTCTTCGACACGGCGCGCAGGCGACGCGGCGACGACGCAATCTCCTCGTACTGCCAGCCCTTGTCCTCGAGCAGCTTCTTCGCGCGCGCGCAGTGTCCACAACCCGGCTTCGTGAACAACACGACGTCGTGGGGCTGCTTCGCCTTCGGATCGAGGTACTTCAGCATCGTGTCGGCATCGGAGACATCGAACGGGTCTCCGTCTCGCTCCTCCTCGATGAACATCTTCTCGATCGTCCCGTCGTTCACGAGCATCGAGTAGCGCCAGGAGCGCGAGCCGAAGCCGAGCGAGCGCTTGTCGACGAGCGCACCCATGCCCTGCGAGAACTCGCCGTTGCCGTCGGGGACGAACGTGATGTGGTCGGCGTGCTGGTCCTTGGCCCACTCGTCCATGACGAAGCCGTCGTTGACCGACAGGCACACCACGGAGTCGATGCCGCGCTGCTTGAACACCGGCGCGAGCTCATTGTAGCGGGGGAGGTGGCTCGACGAGCACGTCGGCGTGTAGGCGCCGGGCAGCGCGAAGACGACGACCTTCTTGCCGGCGAACAGCTCCTTCGTGGAGACGTCCTTCCACGCGTCGTTGGAGCGCGTGCGGAACGTGACGTCGGGGACCTTGTGACCTTCGATGTTCTTCATGGTGCTCTCCTGGTGGGTCGCTACTCGGCGAACTGGATTCGACCAAACTGCGACGACTTGTGAAAGTTTCCTCGGCCCTTGAGGGGTGACCACGCGAGCGCGTGACGCTGGCCGTCGTTGAAGCTGTATAGGTCGATCCGCCACGTGTCGCCAGCCTTCGGTGGTACGGCGACCCGCGCACCCTGGAAGCTCGACCACGGCAGCGCGAGCTCGACGGCGTAGAACTTCGGCGCGATGTACACCGCGCGCTCGACGTGGCTCGACCAGTCCTGGTGGCCGAAGACCTTGCCCGCGCCCGTGCCCGTGATGGGCTGGTTGTAGTCGTCGAAGTGGCTGTCGAAGACCGCGCCGTGCACGTCGACCTGCAGCTCGTAGTAGTCGCGGTTGTCGCCAGGATCACCGGGCTGCGTCATGAGCTCGATCCCCGACGAGGCGCCCCAGATGTGCGGGTCCACGTCGTCACGACCGAACGTCGAGACGGGCGCGTCGTCGTGCACCACGATGCCGACATACAGCGCGCGGTCGTCCCACGTCATCCGCGCGATCGCGGCGACGGGCGAACGCTTGTCATCCGCGCCCGAGCCCGGATCCACGAGCGGGCCGAGCACCGCTGCGGTCGCCCACGCCGTGTCGTTGAGCTTGCCGTCGATCGTCGGTGCGGTGCGTGCGCGCGGGATCGCGAGCGGCGCACCGACGAGCGTCTGCTCTCCCTTGCGACCGGGACCGAGCGCGCTCCACGACGGCTGCGGCGAGCACGCGGCAAGAAGCGGAAGACAGACGAGAGAGGGGAGGACGCGCACGCCCGGAGGATACGACACGTACGAGGCAACGGCGGCGTGGCATGCTGGGTCCAATCTGTCCGAGCCCCGCCACCGTACTGGAGAAGGCATGAACCGACTGACACGCCTCTTCCTGCTCGCGCTACCCCTCTGCTGCTCGTCGCTCGCCGTAGCCGATCCCACGCCGCGCTTCGCCGTGACGAAGCTCAGCGTCGACGGCAACGTGCTGTCCGTCGCGCCCGCCGACGTCGATGGCGATGGCAAGCGCGACCTCGTCGTCGTCTACCAGACCGGTCCAGAGCCCGAGCCGCCGCGCTGGTTCGGCGTCTTCTGGAACAAGGGCGGCACGTTCTCCAGCAAGCCCGACGTCACGATCCGGGTCGACGCGAACGCCTGCGCCTACGACGTCGCCGATGTCGACGATGCGGGCGGTGCCGAGCTGGTCACCATCGGTCGCGACGGTGCGTGGGCCACGCACTTCGCCGGCCGCTCGCACCAACCCCCAGCGGCGCTCTTCACCGAGCCGACGGTGTTCTACAAGCCCGACGCGAAGGCGTTGCCGCGCGTGCGGATCGCGCACGACCTCGGCGGCAAGCAGGGGCGTCGCCTCGTCGTCCCGCTGCTCGGCGCCATCGGCGTGTTCGCGCGCGAGGGTGGCGCGTGGAAGGCCACGGCCCACCTGCCCGTCGAAGGCAAGAGCTCCATCACGTACGACGATCGGCTCACGCGCGCGTCCACGACGCTGCAGTCGTTCGGCGTCGGCTTCCAGTTTCCGGTCATCCACGTCGCGGACGCCGATGGGGACGGGTTGCCCGATCTCGTGACGGCCACGGAGGATCGGGTCGCGATCTTCAGGCAGAAGCCGGGCGCGCTCTTCGACGCGAAGCCGTCGTACCGCCGCGACTTCGCCGTGCGTACCGCAGCGGAGGCCGCGCGGGTCGTGCAGTCGGCGAGCATCACCGTCGACGACTTCGATGGTGACGGGATCGCCGATCTGGTCGTCGCGAAGGTCGTCGGCAAGGGCATCACGTCCGCGCAGACGACGAACTACCTCTACCTCGGTCGTCGCGGCGGTGGGTACGGCGACAGCCCCGACCAGACCCTCAAGTCCGATGGCTTCGGCGGGAGCGACATCGAGCCCATGGACCTCACGGGCGACAAGCGCCCCGATCTCATCGTCCCGACGGTGACGATGGGGGTGTGGTCGGTGATCCGCATGCTCACGACCAAGATGGTGGTGGTGAAGTTCCAGGTGTACCCGTTCGGCGCGCAGCACCGCTTCGTCGAGTCACCGACGGTGCGCGAGCTCAAGTTCAAGTTTTCGCTGTCGGGCGACTCCGATGTTCCCGCCGTCGAGATGCACGGCGACTACAACGGCGACAAGCGGCCGGACCTCGCCTTCGGCAGTGGCGACAGCGAGCTCGGCATCTATCCTGGCATCGACGCGGAGAGCATCGTCACGAAGGAGCCCATCGAGAAGGTGAAGGTCGACACGCGCGGCCGCCTCATCGCCATCGACCTCGACGACAAGGGCAAGGACGACATCATCCTTTACTACCCGTCGACGACGAGCCTCCGGAAGAACATCATGGTGCTGCAGAACCGCGGGCCGTGGTGACGTGACGTCGACGAGCCGCGCGACGCTCCAGGTTGCGCGCCGGGCTACGACTTTGCCGCGTGCCGTCGCGCGAGCTCGGCCACGACGTCGGGTAGCCCGAGTCCGCGACTCTTCAGCAGCACGAGCAGGTGGAAGACGAGGTCGGCCGACTCACTTACGACGGCTGCCTCGTCCTGACACACGGCGGCGAGCGCGACCTCGAGGCCCTCCTCGCCGACCTTCTGCGCGATGCGTCGCTGACCCTCGGCCCACAGGCGCGTCGTGTAGCTCTTCTCACCGGCCTCGGCGATCCGGGAGTCGATGATGTCCGCGAGCTGTGCGAGGAAGTCCGCGGGCGGCGGCTCGCCGAAGCAGGTCGTCGCCCCCGTGTGACATGCGGGGCCGTGGGACCTGGCCTCGACGAGGATCGTGTCGCGGTCGCAGTCGGCGGTCACGCGCACCACGTCGAAGAAGTGTCCCGAGGTCTCGCCCTTCTCCCAGAGCCGGTTCTTCGTGCGACTGAAGAACACGACGTGCGGACCCGCGAGGGTGCGACGCAGCGCCTCCTCGTTCATGAAGCCCACCATCAGCACCGCGCGCGTGCTGTGGTCCTGGATGACTGCGGGCAGGAGGCCTTTTTCCCAGTCGAGCTTCGACACGTCGGAGTCGGTCATGGTCATGGTCGCACCTGGATGCCACGGTCACGCAGGTACCGCTTGAGCTGGGGGATCTCGATGGTGCCGAGATGGAACACGCTCGCGGCCAGCGCGCCGTCGACGTCGGCCTTCTCGAACACGTCGGCGAAGTGTGACTCGTGGCCCGCCCCGCCGGACGCGATGAGCGGGACCTTGCAGAGCTTCCGCACGGCCTCGAGCTGCACGAGGTCGTAGCCGTGGCGCACGCCGTCGGAGGCCATGCAGTTGAGGACCACCTCGCCGACGCCTCGCTCCTGGGCCTCGCGCACCCAGTCGAGCGTGCTGCGTCTCGAGCTGCGGCTCTTGTCCGGGTCGCCGGTATTCTGGTGGACCTCGAAGCGGTCGCCGACGGTCTGGCTATCGACGCCGAGGACGACGCACTGTGAGCCGAAGCGCTCGGCGAGCCGGTCGATGAGGGATGGGTCGGCCAGCGCGGGCGAGTTGACGGAGACCTTCTCGGCGCCCGAGCCGAGCACGCGCTCCGCGTCCTCGACAGACCTGATGCCGCCCGCGACGCAGAACGGGATGTCGAGCAGGCGCGCGACGCGCGTGACCCAGCTTCGATCGACGGTACGCCCGTCGGGGCTCGCGGTGATGTCGTAGAAGACCAGCTCGTCTGCGCCTGCTTCGCGGTAGCGCGCGGCGAGCTCGAGGATGTCGCCGACGATACGATGATCGCGGAAGCGCACGCCCTTGACCACCTGGCCGTCACGCACGTCGAGACAGGGAATTATGCGGCGGGCAAGAATGGCGAAAGCTCCTCTCTGGTCATGCGGTCCTCGAGGAGCGCCTTGCCGCTCACGGCGGCGGCCATCCCGATCGCGGCGAGCGCGGCGAGATCGCTGGCATCGCGCACCCCCCCGGAGGCCTGCCACTCGATGTGCGGGAACAGGCGCACGGCCTCTGCGTAGAGCGCGGTATTCGGGCCGGTGAGCGCGCCGTCACGACCGACGTCGGTGCACAGCACGTGACGCAGCCCGACCGGCTCGTAGCGTGCCACCGCGTCCCACAGAGACAAGGACGACTGCTCCTTCCATCCGTGCGTCGTGATGCGCGGCGTCCCTTCGCTGTCGAGCCGCACGTCGAGCGCGAGCACGATGCGCTCGGGTCCGTGCTGCTCGATCCAGCGCATGACGCGCGCAGGCTCGGTGGCCGCGAGGCTCCCGACGACGGCGCGCGCCACGCCCGATGCGAGCAGCTCCTCGACGGCAGCGTCGGTGCGCAGGCCACCTCCGACCTGGAGCGCGAGCGTGCCGCGCGTCGCGAGCTCGGTGATGGCGTCACGGTTGGTGCGCTCACCATCACGTGCACCGTCGAGATCGACGACGTGCAGCCGGCGCGCCCCGAACGACACGTAGCGCTCGTACAGCTCGGCCGGCGGGACGAGGTACTTCGTCTCCTGACCGAAGTCGCCATGAAGCAGACGCACCACGTTGCCGCCTCGGAGATCGATCGCGGGGATGAGCTCCATCACGTGGCCTCGAGGAAGTTGCGAAGGATGCGTGCGCCGACCTTGGCCGAGCGCTCGGGATGGAACTGCACACCGTGGAAGTTGCGGTGACGCACGGCGGCCGAGAACGGAACGTCGTAGCGCGTCGTCGCCACCGTGTGCGGCCCGACGGGCGCGTTGTAGCTGTGTACGAAGTACGCGTATTGAGCGTCCTCGATCCCCTGCAGCAGGGGCTCGTCGGCGACGAGCTCGAGCTGGTTCCAGCCCATGTGCGGGACCGGGAGCGCCGTGACGAAGCGCTTCACGCGGCCGGGGATCACGCCGAGACACGCGACGTCTCCCTCCTCGGACGACTCGAACAGGAGCTGCATCCCGAGGCAGATGCCGAGGAGCGGCTGCGTGAGCTCGCGCAGCACGGTGTCGAGGCCAGCTGCACGGAGCCGCGCCATGGCTCCTCCCGCGGCGCCGACGCCCGGCAGAAGCACGCGCGGAGCACAGCGGATCGTGTCCGCGTCCGCGCTGAGCACAGCGCTCGCACCGAGGCGCTCGAGCGCGAACTGCACCGACGCGATGTTCGCGCCGCCGTTGTCGACGATGACGACGTCGCTCACAGCACGCCCTTGCTGCTCGGCAGCTCGCGGCCTTCGACGCGGAAGGCCTGGCGCAGCGCGCGGCCCGTGGCCTTGAAGCAGGCCTCGATCATGTGGTGCGTGTTCTCGCCGCGCACCGAGAGGTGTATCGCCGCACCGAGCGCCTCGCCGAGGCTGCGGAAGAAGTGCGGGACCAGCTCCGTGGGCAGGCCGCCGACCGTTTCGCGGCCGAACGTTCCCTCGAAGACCGCGAACGGGCGACCGGCGAGATCGATCGCGACCTGCGCCTGCGACTCGTCCATGGGCAAGAGGAAGCCGAAGCGCGCGATGCCGATCTTCGAGCCGAGCGCCTCGCGCAGCGCCTGTCCGAGCGCGAGCGCGCAGTCCTCGACGGTGTGGTGCTCGTCGATCTGTAGATCGCCTTTGCAGTCGAGATGGAGCGCGAAGCCGCCGTGCTTGGCGACCTGCTCGACCATGTGATCGAAGAAGCCGATGCCGGTGGAGACGTGGATCGGGCCCTCGACGTTCAGGTCGACGTCGACCGTGATCGCCGTCTCCTTCGTCCTGCGTTCGACGTGGGCTCGCCGCGCGCTCGCCGCGGTCAGGCGCTTCACCACCTCGGCCCAGTCGTCGCCCCGACGCACAGCGATGGACCCGTCCTGGCGCGGCTCGATCGTGATGCGCTGCGAGGCGAGCGTCGTCGTCACGAACTCGTCGTCGGCCGAGAGCGAGAAGCGGTAGCCGGCATCGCGCAGCGCGGCAAGGGACGCGAACACCTCAGGTGCGAAGCGCAGCTCGTACACGACGGCCGCGGGATCGATGACGAGCTTCTTCACGCGCGCTCCAGTCCCACGATGAGGCGAGCATTCTGCTCGGGGCTGCCCACGGTGATTCGCAGCGCGCCGGGGATCGTCTTCTCGAAATCGCGCAGCAGGAAGCCCGCCGCGCGGCCCTTCGCCACGAGGCGCGCGGGCTCGGCGCTCTCGACGAGGACGAAGTTTGCGGCGCTCGGCCAAACCCGAGTCACGAGCGGGGCGAGCGCGAGTGCGAGGCGGTCACGCTCCTCGATGATGCGTGCGATACGCGCGCGCGCCTCTGTGAGGTTCGCGGGCTGGAGCGCAGCGAGCACGGCCTCCTGCGTCGGGGTGGGCAGCGCGTAGGGCTGGATCATCTTGCGGAGCAGCTCGACGATGGAGGGCGCGGCGAGCAAGGCGCCACAGCGAGCACCCGCCAGCGCGTAGGCCTTCGACAGCGTGCGCAGGACGACGAGGTTGTCGTGCTCGGCGAGATGGTTCGCCAGGCTCGGGCGCGCGGCGAACTCGACGTACGCCTCGTCGACGACCAGCAGCGCACGACCCGAGAGCTGCTTCGCGAGGGGAAGGAGCGTGGCGGCATCCGTGTCGTTGCCGGTGGGGTTGTTCGGCGTGCATACGTACACGAGCTTCACGCGGGGCGTCATCGCCGCGAGGATGGCCGCGGGATCGATCGCCCAGCCGCGCGCGCGCAGCAGCGGTCGCTCGATCACCTCGGCGCCCTGGATGCGCGCGGCGACCTTGTACATGCCGAACGTCGGGGGGCACTGCAGCACGGCGTCGTGGCCTGCAGCGCAGAAGCCGCGGGTCAGAAGGTCGATGGCCTCATCGCTGCCACGACCAGCGAGGACCTGCTCGGGTGCCACGCCATAGAGGCTCGCCAGCGCGCGCTCCACCTCGAACGCGTACGGCTCGGGGTAACGGTTGAGGCCGGCGCGCGTCGTGTCGCCGTCGATGCGCCACGGGTTCTCGTTGGCGTGCAGCCGCTCGAGAGATGGCTCCCATGGCGCGTGCTGGTAGGCCTCGAGCGCGCGGATCTCGGGGCGCGCGAGGTGGAGGACGTCGCTCACAGCTTCTCCAGCTCGCGGAGGCGCACGCTCACGGCGTTGGCGTGCGCGTCGAGTCCCTCGAGCTGCGCGAGCGTCACGGCGACGGGGCCGAGATCGGCGAGCCCCGCCGGGGTGAGCTCCTGCACGGTGATGCGACGCATGAAGTCGGCGAGCGCGAGGCCCGAGAAGGCGCGCGCGTACCCGTAGGTGGGCAGCACGTGGTTCGTGCCGCTGCAGTAGTCGCCCATCGGCTCGGGCGTCCAGGCACCGAGGAACACCGAGCCCGCGGCCTTGACCTTCGGCAGCCAGCTACGCGCGGCCTCGACCTGGAGGATGAGGTGCTCGGGCGCGTAGCGGTTGCTCACGTCGAGCGCCGTGTCGAGGTCGGCGACGAGGATCACGCGGCTCCGGCGCAGCGCCTCGGCCGTGATGGCGCGACGCGAGAGCCCCGCCTGCTGCCGGTCGATGGCGGCGATGGCGCGATCGGCGAGCGAGCGCGACGGCGTGAGGAGCACCACCTGCGACGACGGGTCGTGCTCTGCCTGCGCGAGCAGGTCGGCCGCGACGAACTCCGGGTTCGCAGCGTCGTCGGCGATGACGAGCACCTCCGACGGACCGGCGGGCAGATCGTACGCAGCGCCGGCCGGATCCTGCGCGACGAGCAGCTTGGCCGCGGTGACCCACGCGTTGCCCGGGCCGAAGATCTTGTCGACCTTGGGGATGGTCCGGGTGCCGTACGCCATGGCCGCGATGGCCTGCGCGCCGCCGACCTTGTAGATGTGGGTGACGCCACAGAGTCGTGCAGCGACGAGGATCGCGGGGTCGGCCCGACCGTCGGCGCGCGGGGGGGTGCACAGGATGCGGAGCTCGCAGCCGGCGATCGCCGCGGGCACCGCGCTCATGATCGCGGCGGACGGCAGCGGCGCGGAGCCCGCCGGGACGTAGATGCCCACGGCGGAGATGGGCGTCTCGAAGCGCTCGCATACGACGCCGGGCGACGTCTCGACGCGGAG
>JBDTCO010000162.1:0-6930 GCA_039923495.1 Polyangia bacterium | reverse complement strand
GCGCCGACGTGGAGGTCGTTGCTCAGCGCCCGCAGATCCGCGCTGTGCGTGCCACAGCCGACGTGTGTGACGAGCACCACGAACGGCAGGATCCGCGTGCTTCCAGCTTACGCGCAGGCCCTGGCATTTCGCCAGACGCACGCCGGATTCTGCGATGGCGACCGGGGCGACGCGGTGCGCAATCCCGTGATCTCACGACGGTGAGACCGCGGCACACCTCCTGCTGGACCCAGCGGCGATGACCTCCTCTCCCTGGCCCGTCGCGCTCGCCCACCTTCGACGGGAGTCGAGCGACGTCGTCACCCTCATCGTGTTCGCGGGCTTCGTCGGTCTCACGACGCTCGCGGTGCCCATCGCGGTGCAGGCGCTCGTCGGCACCGTCGCGTACCACACGGTGCTGCAGCCGATCTTCGTGCTCTCGCTGCTGCTCTTCGGCGGGCTCGTGCTGTCGGCGATCGTGCGTGGCTTCGAGGCGTGGCTGCTCGAGCGCCTCCAGCAGCGACTCTTCGTGCGCACGGCGCTGCGGATCTCGATGCGCCTCGCCGGCACCGATAGTGGCGCCGGCTCGACGCAGTCCCGCGTGGAGCTGGTGAACCGCTTCTTCGACGTGACCACTCTGCAGAAGACGATGTCGTCGCTCCTTGCCGAGGGGCTCTCTGTGACGATGCAGACGACGATCGGCCTGCTCGCGCTCGCGCTCTATCACCCCTGGCTGCTCGGCTACGGCATCCTGCTCGCGGCAGCGCTCGTGTTCGTGATCACGGGTCTCGGGCGCCACGCGTTGTCGAACAGCATCGAGCAGTCGCGCGACAAGTACGCCGTCGCAGCCTGGCTCGAGTCGCTGGCACAGAGCCCGGCGCTGTTCCGCGGCAGCGGCGCGGGGCTCGCGAGCGCCGAGATGGAGCGTCGCGTGATGGCCTGGGTCGTCGCGCGGCGGCGACACTTCCGGGTGCTGCTGCGCCAGATCATCGGGCTGCTCGGAATCCAGGTCCTCGCGCCCGTCGCGCTCTTGCTCATCGGTGGAATCCTCGTCGTGAACAAGCAGCTCAGCCTCGGTCAGCTCGTCGCGGCCGAGATCATCGTCTCGTCGGTGGCTGCCGGCATCGGCAAGCTCGGCAAGACGCTCGACTCCGCCTACGACCTCGTCGCCGCCTCGGACAAGCTGCACCACGTCGAGGCGGCGCTGCCTCTCGTTCGCGAGGGCCAGATGGAGCTGCCCGCGACGTCGGCAACGACGGTCTCGATCCGCGACGTCGAGCTGGTGGGCGTGCGCGGCCCTCTCCTCACCGTGTGCTCGCTTGCGCTGCCAGCCGGGTCACGCACGGCGATCGTCGGTCCCGCGGGCTCGGGCAAGAGCGCGCTGCTCGACCTGATGCACGGCGACTGGGCAGGCGAGCCGACGGCGGGCGCGCTGCTGCTCGACGGCGTCGACGATCGAGCGCTGACCCGCGCGTCGCGGCAGCGCGGCCTCGCGATGGTGCGTGCGGATCTCCTGTTCACCGGAACGGTCGCCGACAACGTGTCGCTCGGGCGGCCGGGGATCGGCGCGTTCGAGGTGCAAAAGGCCTTGCAGCGCGTCGGGCTGTGGGACGTGGTGACGCGCTTTCCGGAAGGCATCGCGATGCAGGTACGCGATGACGGCGCGCCGCTGTCGAAGGCGCAGCGCTGGCTCCTGGTGCTGGCGCGCGCGCTGGCCGGACAGCCATCGTTGCTGCTCGTCGATGGGCTCGAGCCGCTCGACACCTCGACGCGCGTACGCATCCTCGAGCTCCTGTGTGATCGACGGCTGCCGCACACGCTCGTGATGGTGCACCACGACGAGCGCTACCTCTCCTACTTCGATCGCGTCGTCTCGACCGAGTGCGAGACGCTGCGCGAGCGCGACGACGCGCGGATGGCCTCATGATGGACCGTGCGGACGAGCTCGCGCTGCGCCTCGCGCCCCGTCCGAGCGCGGTCCTGTGGACGGGCCGACTGTTGATCGTGACCATCGCGCTCTTCGTCGCTGCGTTGGTCATCGCGCCGTGGACCCAGACCACGCGCGGCACCGGGCGCGTCGTCGCGTACACCCCGGTGGAGCGGCAGCAGACCCTGCAGGCGCCGGTGGAGGGCCGCATCGTGCGCTGGCACGTGGTCGAGGGCTCGCGCGTGAAGGCGGGCGCGCCGATCGTCGATCTCGCCGATCTGGATCCACAGATCGTGCTGCGCCTGACGCAGGAGCGCGACGCCGTCGTGGCCCGGCTCGAGGCGGCGCAGTCCCGCGTGGAGGCCGTCACGGCGCGGCTCGGCTCGCTGTCTGGCTCGCGCTCGGCCGGCCTCGATGCCGCGGGGCACCGCAACACGATGGCGACCGCGCGAGCGCGCGCGGCGGAGCAGGCGCTCCGCGCTGCCGAGGCGGCGGAGAAGACGGCGAAGCTCAACGTGGAGCGACTCGAGGCCCTCGAGCGCGCGGGCCTCCGCTCGCGTCGCGATCTCGAGCTCGCTCAGCTCGACGAGGTCCGCACGCGCACGGATGCGGAGCGGGCGCTGTCGACGAGCCTCGCCGCGCGCTCGGAGCAGACCGCGCTGACGGCCGATCGAAGCAAGATCGGCACCGACGGTAACGCGTCGCTCGAGGACGCGCGCGCCACGAAGGCGAGCGCGCAGTCGGAGATCGCGAGCGCCACGGCGGAGCTCGCGCGCATCGAGGTGAAGCTCTCGCGGCAGAGCACGCAGGCCGTCAAAGCGCCGCGCGACGGCACCATCATGCGACTGCTCGCGAGCAACGACGCCGAGCTCCTCAAGGCCGGCGCGCCGCTCGCGCTGTTCGTCCCCGACACGGAGCAGCGCGCCGTGGAGCTGTGGATCGACGGAAACGACGTGCCGCTCGTTGCTGCGGGGCGTCAGGTCCGCCTCCAGTTCGAGGGCTGGCCGGCGGTGCAGTTCGCGGGCTGGCCGTCGGTGGCGGTCGGCACCTTCGGTGGTGTGGTGCGGCTCGTCGACTCGCACGACGACGGCAAGGGCAAGTTCCGCGTGCTCGTGACGCCGTCCGATGGCGAGACGTGGCCCTCGGGCGTGTTCCTGCGCCAGGGCACGCGCGCGCACGGCTGGATCCTGCTCAACCGCGTGCGCCTCGGCTACGAGCTGTGGCGCCAGTTCAACGGCTTCCCGCCCGTGGTCGCCAGCGACGAGGCGGCAGCGCTCGGCAAGAAGGGGTGGAAGTGAAGGCACTCGCGATCCTGTTGCTCGTCATCTCGTCAGCGTCGGCCAGTACGCTCGTCGTCGAAGAGGTCGAGGCCGCAGCGGAGCGCGCGTTCCCCGCCATCATCGCTGCGCGTGCCGATCAGGAGGCGGCGCGCGGTGAGCTTCAGGCCGCGCAGGGCGGCTTCGATCCGGTGCTCCACGGCAAGGCGGGCATCACGCCGTTCGGCTACTACGAGTACGAGAAGCTCGACACCTGGATCGAGGCACCGACTCCGCTCTACGGCACCACGTTCTACGCAGGCTATCGCCTCGGCATCGGCCACGTCCCCGACTACTATGGTGAGTACGAGACGCGCTCGGCCGGCGAGGTGCGTGCGGGCGTCGCCGTGCCGCTCCTCAAAGGTGGGCTCACCGACCGGCGTCGCACCGGGATCTCGAAGGCCCTCCTCGGCATCGAGCTGGCCGGCCTGTCGGTGCTGCAGCAGCACATCGAGGTGAAGAGGGCAGCGCGGCAGCGCTACTGGGAGTGGGTCGCGGCGGGCAAGCGGCTCGACGTCGCGCAGGCGCTGCTCGAGATCGCCGAGAAGCGACACGGGGTCATCGGGCAGCGCGTGGAGCGTGGAGACCTGCCGGCCGTCGAGCGCATCGACAACGAGAAGGCGATCGCGCACAGACGAGCGCAGCAGGCCGCGACGCTGCGCGGAGTCGAGCAGGCACAGATCGAGCTGTCGCTCTTCCTGCGCGATGATGCCGGGCAGCCGGTGCTCGTCGACCCGGCTCGTGCGCCCGAGATGCTGCCCGATCCCTCGAGCCTGCCCGCGCTCGACGACGACATGCACCTCGCGCTCGAGCGTCGTCCCGAGCCGCGCAAGCTGCGCCTGATGCGCGCGCAGGGCGAGCTCGACCTGCGCCTCGCGAGGAACGACCTCCTGCCGAAGCTCGACGTGTCGTTCACCATCTCGAAGGACCTCGGGTACGGCTCGCCCACGCTCCGTCCGGTCACGGGCGAGGTCGGCATCGTGCTCGACGTGCCGCTCCTGTTTCGCAGCGCACGCGGCAAGGTGACGGCGACGAACGCGAGGCTGCTTCGCACGCAGGCCATGCTCGGCTACGCGCGCGACAAGGTGACCGCTGAGCTGCGTGACGCGCACTCGGCGCTCCGCGGAGCGCAGCGACGGGTCGAGGCCACGCGACGCGAGCTCGAGCTGGCCCGGGAGCTGGAGCGCCTCGAGCGACAGCGCTTCGACCTCGGCGACTCGACGCTGTTCTTCGTGAACCAGCGCGAGCAGGCAACGGCGGAGACAGCGCTCCGCGAGATCGACGCGCTCATGGACACGCAGAAGGCGGTGATCGCCTACGACGCGGCCCTGGTTCGTTGACCTCTGGCGTGCTCGGCGCCCGCGCGCTTCAGGCGCGCAGCAGCGTCTCCTCGTCGAGGTAGTGCTCGGCGATCGCCGGATCGTCGTCGGCGGCGTCGAGGAGCAGCAGCGCGCAGTCTTCCTTCGCGTCTTCGTCCGTGCAACGGCCGAGGAGCCCCGCGAGCGCTCGCACGCGCGTGCTCGCCACCCCGTCGAGCTCCACGAGCTCCTCCTTCACGAGGTGCTCGAGCAGGATGTCGCCCTCGAGGACGAGCCTCGTGGTCGCCGCGCACGGCAGGAGCTGGAGGTCCTCGACGAGATCGAGGCCCCTCTTCTGACCCAGGCGCGCCAGGTCGAGGAGCAGCGGCTTGCCTTTGAATCGCGCGTCTCCCGCGAGCAGTGCGATGTCGGCCGCATCGATGCGCGCCTTCACGTCGAGGAACCACGCCTCGATGGACGCCGCGAGCACGAATCGAGCGTCGCCGTCGAGCCGCAGGCACACGAGCTGCCCGATGGTGCCACCCATCGGCGGGTCGAGATCGACGACGACGTACAGGCGATCGTGCTGCGCGAACGGCACGTACCCCGCGGGCCACGGCGCATCGAGGTGACGCAGGAACGCGAGCTGCGCCTCCACGTGCTCCGCCGACAGGCACTCGACCGGATCGAGGACGAGCTCTGGCATGCGTGCTGCGCTCATCCCGAGGAGCTCTGCGGAAGAACCGCCGATCGCCTGCAGCCACGTGCGGTGCTCGTCGGAGAGCCGGGTGTGCTTCTGCAACGACGCCAGCGCGGCGGGCGCGGCGGGCGTGCTCTCGAGGTCACGCGGCGCTCGCAGCAGCGCATCGAGCGCGAGGTACGCCGCGACCGCAGGGGATTCAGAGGGACGCGCCATCGCGACATCGTATCGCGCGTGCGCGCGCATCGTTCGGGGTAAAACACCCGCGTGCCACCGATCGAGAAGCCGCGTCTGCGCGGCGTGTCCCATCAGGTTGCGTTCTTCGTGACGCTCGTGCTCGGCCCGTGGCTCGTCCTGAGTGTCCAGCCGCGCTTCCGCTGGTCGACGGTCGTCTACCTCGTGACGCTCGCCGCGCAGTTCGGCACGAGCGCGCTGTACCACCGTCCCACCTGGGCGCCGCGTCCGCGACAGTGGTTGCGGCGCTGCGATCACGCGACGATCTTCCTGCTCATCGCGGGCAGCGGTACGCCCATCGCGGTCGCGCTCGACCCGCGGCACGAGGTGCTGCTGCTGTGGATCCTGTGGACGGGCGCTGCCATCGGCGTCGTGCGCGCGCTCGTGTGGATCACGGCACCGAAGTGGCTCGTCGCTGCCATCGCCGTGACGATGGGCTCGGTGTGCTTCTCGTTCCTGCCGGCGTTCGGTCGCGCGCTCGACGCGACGACGGTGCGCCTGCTCGTGTCGGGCGGCATCCTCTACATCTGCGGTGCCGTCGTGTACGCGGCGCGGCGCCCCGACCCGTGGCCCCGCACGTTCGGGTACCACGAGATCTTCCACGCGTTCACGATCATCGCGGCGGCGATCGACCTGGTGGCCATCGTGCGCATCACGCTCTGAGAGGTAGGCTGGCCGTTTTGCACATGACCTGATTAAAATCAGCATGTTGGCTAGGTGGGTCGTGTCCCCTTGTGTGGGGGGCTACCTGGACTCTTGTTCAGCCTTGATGGGGGTCCTACACTAGCTGCCTCCCATGCCCGCCAAGATTACCTCCGCCCGCCTCTCCGACACGAACCAGGCAGAAGCACAGCAAGCCGAGATCGCGGCCCGGTGCGCCGACGAGCCGGACTTCATCGTCGTGAAGGGAGCGCGCGAGCACAACCTCAAGGTCGGCACGCTGCGCATCCCGAAGCGGCAGCTCGTCGTGTTCACGGGCGTCTCGGGCTCGGGCAAGTCGTCGCTCGCGTTCGACACGCTGTACGCCGAGGGACAGCGTCGCTACGTCGAGTCGCTGTCCGCGTACGCGCGCCAGTTCCTCGGGCAGATGGAGAAGCCGAAGTACGACTACCTCGGCGGGCTGTCACCGACCATCGCCATCGAGCAGAAGTCGGCGTCGTCCAACCCTCGGTCCACCGTCGGCACGGTCACCGAGATCTACGACTACCTCCGCGTGCTCTACGCGCGCGCCGGCGAGCAGCGCTGCCACCAGTGCGGCGGCCCCGTCGCGGCGCGCTCGGCCGCGGAGATCGTCGACGAGCTCGTGTCGCTCCCCGGCAAGCCCAAGGTCACGCTGCTCGCGCCGCTCGCCGACAACCGCAAGGGCACGTTCGGCGAGATGTTCGACGACGCCCGCAAGGCCGGGTTCGCGCGCGTGCGCATCGACGGCATGATCGTGCGCCTCGAGGACGTGACGCTCCTCGACAAGATGAAGAA
>JBDTCO010000161.1:0-13513 GCA_039923495.1 Polyangia bacterium | reverse complement strand
TCGGGCTGTCCGCCTGCTCGACGGCGCGCAATCCCTCGAACCACGCGGGGAACGACTTCTCGAGTGCGACGAATGACCTCTCGACCGTCGTCACCGGTGACGGCTCCGTCGTCGTGACGCCGTTCGCGTTCGTCTACGCGCACACCGACTTGATGCTCTACACCGTCGACCCGGACACGCTCGCCATCGCGCCCATCAGCAACTTCGGCTGGCCGAGCGGCAGCGACACGATGACGGACATCGCGCTCGATCACAGCGGCAACATGATCGGCATCTCGTACGGCTCCATCTACTCCATCGACAAGACGACGGCGAAGTGCACGTTCCTCAGCAGCTTCGCGGGCGGCAGCTTCAACGGGCTCTCGTTCATCGCCAACTCGAGCGGGAGCAACGAGCAGCTCGTCGGCGCCGACCTGAACGGCGACCTCTACGCCATCAACCCGATGACGGGGATGCAGACGCTCATCGGCAACTACGGCAACGGCTGGACCTCGAGCGGTGACCTCGTCTCCGTCGAGGGCGCGACGTACGCGACGGTCGCCGGCACCGAGCCGACCGACGTCCTCGTCAAGGTCGACACCGCGACGGGCAAGGCCACGCAGATCGGGATCACCGGCTACAGCTCGATCTGGGGCCTCGGCTACTGGAAGCAGAAGGTCTTCGGCTTCACGGAGTCCGACGGCATGGTCACCATCGACGTCACGACCGGCAAGGCCACGCCGGCTCCGTCGCAGAGCGGCAGCATCTCGTGGTACGGCGCAGGCGTCACCACGGCCGCGCCGGTCACCATTAACTGAAGATCAGCGCAGGCCGTACTTCTCCTTGATCGACGTGAGGACGCCGCGGACGGTCTCGGCTTCCTGGCCGCCGTGGAGGTTCTGCGCGGGGTAGTCGGAGCGCACGCTGGTGTTGCGGCACCAGTACGCGGCCTCGGCGAGGATCTGGTCGGAGTCGGCGCAGATCTCGACGTTGTCGACGCTGGGCTTGCCGATGAGGAGCACCTCCGTCGTGGGCCCGCCGCCGAAGACGCGCGCCACGAACCACGAGCCGAGCTCGTGCGACTCGGTGACGATGGGCATCGTGCCGCCGCCGCCGCGCACGTCGCGCACCTCGCGCCGCTTGCCCTTGTAGATGTAGTAGGTGATCTCGTTGTTGAGCTCGCGCTTGTCGGTGCGGACGAAGCCGCGCGCGGCCAGCAGCGACGAGAGCGCTTCCACCACCTCGGGCTCTTTCGCGGGCAGCACCACGCGAGACTCGCTGTCCCGCAGGACGTCGAGGCTCGAGCCGCGTAGCGGCACGAGGCCGATGCAGCCGCCCAGGGGAACGCTCATCATCGCCACGAGCAGCAACCGCTTCATTCGCTCTCCATCTCTCCGAAGACGCCTTCCCACTTCGCGACCACGATGGACGCAAGCCCGTTGCCGAGCACGTTCACGAGCGTGCGGCCCATGTCCATGAGCCCATCGACGCCGAGCAGCATCGCGATGCCCGCTTCGCCGGGTAGCCCGAACGAGCCGCACGTGCCCGCGATGATCACGAGCGTCGCGCGCGGCACGCCGGCCACGCCCTTCGACGTGAGCATGAAGGTGAAGACCATCACGAGCTGCGCGCCCAGCGACATGTGGATGTGCGCGGCCTGCGCGATCGCCATCGACGCGAGCACGAGGTACAGCGTGGAGCCGTCGAGGTTGAACGAGTAGCCCGCGGGGATGACGAAGCTCGCGACGCGGCGCGGGACGCCGAACGCGATGACGTTCTCGAGGAGCCGAGGCAGCGCGGCCTCGCTGGACGCCGTCGAGAACGCGGTCACCGCGGGCTCACGCACGGCGCGCAGGTAGTCGATGAGCCGGATGCCGACGATCCAGCACACGGGCAGAAAGACGAGCAGCACGAGCAGCACGAGCGCGAGGTAGAGGCAGCCGACCAGCAAGGCGTAGCGACCGATGAGGTGGGCCACCGATGGCCAGCCCTTCACCGTCACGCCGTCGATGACCTGCCCGGCGGCCATGTGCGAGACGGTGTACGCCATCGCGCCGAACACGCCGATGGGAGTGAGCTTCATGACGAGGTCGGTGTACTTGAACATCACCTGCGCCACGGCCTCGAAGAAGCGCAGCACCACCTTGCCGTGCTCACCGACACGCGTGAGGCTCACGCCGAACAGCGTCGCGAACACGACGACGGGCAGGATGTCGCCCTCGGCCGCGTGCGCGATGACGTTCGACGGGAACATGTGCAGCGCGATCTCCCAGCCCGTCTTCGGGTGCGCGAGCGCGAGGCCCGCGTGTCCGCCGAGGTCGATCGGCAGGCCCTCGCCGGGACGCACGAGGTTGGCGATGGCGAGCCCGATGAAGAGCGCGCACGTCGTGACGAGCTCGAAGTAGAGCAGCGCCTTGCCGCCCATGCGCCCGACGGACTTGAGGTCTCCGGTCTGCGCGATGCCGACGACGATCGTCGAGAACAGCAGCGGGACGATGAGACCCTTGATGAGCGCGATGAAGGCCATCGAGCAGAAGTGGAAGAGATGCGACGCCGTCGGGTGGCTGTCCTCGGGCAGGAAGCCACCGATGAGCACGCCGAGCACCAGGCCGGCGAAGATGAGGGACGTCCCCGATCGCAGCCACTTCTGCACGCGGACGACATAGTGCCACGCCCCTTGCTTCACCACGAGCGTGTATGGTCGCGCGCATGGGTCACGACACGCCGTACATCGCCGGAGCTCTTTGAGCGCCTCGGGCGCTCGTGTCGCGCCCCCCGACCTGCCGCCGCGCTCGAGCCCGCTCGATCTCGTCCAGCTCGAAGCTCGCGCGAGGATGCTCGCCGCGGAGCACCTCGCCTGCGAGGGAGGAGACGCGCGCCCGATCGACCTGCTCGCCAAGCTGGCCGCGAATCGACGGCAGCTCTTCGAGACGTATCGCTCCGCCAGCGCCGCGGCGATCGAGGGGCGCTGGATGTCCGCCGCCAGCGACTGGCTCCTCGACAACTTTCACGTCGTGCAGGAGCAGCTACGCGAGGCGCGCGAGGATCTGCCGCGCCACTTCGCGCGCGCCCTGCCGCGGTTCTCGAGCGGACCGTCCGCCGGGCTCCCTCGCGCGTTCGTCATCGCGAGCGACCTCGTCGTGTTCGCCGATGGGAAGCTCGACATCGCGCGGCTCGAGCTGTTCCTCACGGCCTACCAGGAGGTGTGCCCGCTGCGCATCGGAGAGCTGTGGGCCATTCCGATCGCGCTGCGCCACGCGCTCCTCGATCGCCTCGCGCTCATCGCAGCCCGCGTGGAGTGGGCGCGTCGCGAGCGCGAGGCGGCGGCCGATCTCGCGCTCGAGCTGACCAACACCGCGTCGCTCGGCGCCGACGAGGTCGCGCGGGTGCTCGCTCGCCGGGTGGACCACCGCGTGCTGCCGTCGACGACCATGTTCGTCACCGAGCTCCTGCTGCGGCTTCGTGACCAGGACCCCGTGCTCGCGCACGCGGCCGAGTGGCTCGAGATGCGGATCGAGGAGCAAGGCACGACCGTCGACGAGTCGACGCGCATCGAGCACCAGAGCCAGGCAGCGAACCAGCTGTCCGTCGGTAACGCGATCACGTCGATGCGCACCATCACGGCCACCGACTGGCGCAACGTCGTGGAGGGGCTGAGCCTCGTCGAGCGCGTGCTGAGGCAGGACCCCTCGGGGCACTACCCGCGCATGGACTTCGCGACGCGCGATCGCTACCGACACGTCGTCGAGCGCGTCGCGAGGCGCTCGACGTCGAGCGAGCGCGAGGCCGCGCAGCTCGCGATCGAGCTGGCCAGGGAGGCGCACGCCGCGGCGCCGACCGATGTGCGCGCCGCTCATGTCGGCACCTATCTGCTCGATCGTGCGCACACGCTTCGAGACCGCACCGGGTACCGACCGCTCGTCTCCGAGCGCATCCACGACGCGCTCGTTACGCATGCGACGCTCTCGTACCTCGGCCCGCTCCTGACGCTCACCGTCCTCGGTTGCGTCGGCGCGGTCGCGTGGGCTCGACGGTCGGGTGCACCTCTGTGGCTCGCGATCGCCATCGCGCTCGTCGCGGCCGTGCCGTCGAGCGAGCTGACGGTGGCGATCGTGAACCTCGCGCTCACCCTTTTGCTCTCGCCACGCCGGCTACCCAAGCTCGACTTCAGCAAGGTGGGGATCCCCGTCGAGCTGCGCACGCTCGTCGTGGTGCCGACCATGCTCACGAGCATCGCAGGAGCAGATACGCTGCTGGAGGAGCTGGAGGTTCGCTTCCTCGCCAACCGCGACGAGCACGTGCACTTCGCGCTGCTCACCGACTTCGCGGACGCTGCGCAGGCGACGATGCCGGAGGATGCGGCGCTCGTGGCGCGAGCGAGCCGTGGCATCGAGATGCTCAACCAGCGGCATGGCGTGACCCGCTTTCTGTTGCTGCACCGTCACAGGATCTGGAATCCGGCAGAGAGCATCTTCATGGGCTGGGAGCGCAAGCGCGGCAAGCTCGTGGAGCTCAACCGCCTCGTGCTCGGCGGCAAGACCACCAGCATCAACACCATCGTGGGCGCGGGCGCCGTCATCGAGCAGATCCGCTACGTGCTCACGCTCGACTCGGACACGCGCCTTCCGCGCGACGTGGCGCGCAAGCTCGTCGGGACGCTCGCACACCCGCTCAACGCGCCGGTGGTCGACGGTGCGACCGGTGTCGTCGTCGAGGGCCACGCTATCCTCCAGCCTCGGGTGTCCGTCGCGTTCGAGTCGCGCGCGGCGTCCTCGTTCTCGCAGCTCTCGTCGGACGAGGCGGGCATCGATCCGTACACGACGGCCGTCTCCGACACGTACCAGGACCTGTTCGGCGAGGGTTCGTTCGTCGGCAAGGGCATCTACGACGTCCGCGCCTTCGAGCAGTGCCTCGCGCATCGCGTGCCCGAGGAGACGCTGCTATCGCACGATCTGTTCGAGGGCCTCTACGCGCGCTCGGCGCTCGTGTCCGACGTGGAGCTCTTCGACGACACGCCGTCCACCTACCTCGTCGCGAGCGTGCGTCGGCAGCGCTGGATCCGCGGGGACTGGCAGCTGCTGCCGTGGCTCGGCAGGTCGACGCCGCTCGACGACCACACCTCGGAGCGCAACCCACTCAGCGCCATCTCGCGATGGAAGCTCCTCGACAACCTGCGCCGCTCCGTGCTCGAGCTGTCGACCATGGCGCTCTTTGCGACGGCGTGCGCAGTCGGGGCCGGAGAAGCATGGGCTGCGATCGGGTTGCTGTTCGTCGTGGCGCCGCTGGTGCTGCACTGGACCTCCGCCGCGCTGCGAATCCCCGCCCGGGTGCACCTCGGCCTCTACGTGCGCCACATCGTCGGCAACTCCGCGCGCATGGTCACGCGCTGCCTCGTCGCGCTCGTCTTCCTTCCTCACCAGGCGTGGATCAGCATGGATGCGATCGTGCGCTCGCTCTGGCGGCAGCGCGTGAGCCATCGCGGCCTCCTCGAGTGGACCTCCGCGGCGCAGGCCGAGAGCGGCGCTGCGTCGAGCATCGGGGATGCCTACCGCACGATGGCGCCCGCCCTGGTGGGCGTCGTGCTGCTGGGCTCGTGGGCCGCGCTGCGAGGCGCCTGGACGACGGCACCGCTGTTCTCGGCGTGGCTGCTCTCGCCGGTCCTCGCCACCTGGCTCGGACGGCCTCGCCCCAGCAAGGAGCAGGTCCTGCCCGAGCGGGAGCGTGCACTGCTGCGTCGGATCGCGCGACGCACGTGGCGGTACTTCGAGCGCTACGTCACCGCAGCCGATCACCACCTTCCCCCGGACAACTTGCAGGAGGAGCCGTTCGTGCTGGCGCGGCGCACCTCTCCCACGAACATCGGCCTGTCGTTGCTGGCCGACCTCGTGGCGGTCGACCTCGGCTACATCGGCCGCGTCGCGAGCATCCGCAGGCTCGAGGCCGCCTTGACCACGATGGAGCAGCTCGAACGGTATCGAGGCCACTTCCTCAACTGGTACGACACCCAGACCGCCCAGCCGCTCCACCCGCGCTACGTCTCGACGGTCGACAGCGGCAACCTGTGCGCGATGTTGCTCGCGGTGAAGCAGGGCTGCCTGCAGGCGATGCACGAGAAGGCGAGCCCGGCGGCGATCCGCCGCGGCCTCGATGACACGGTCGCCGTTCTGCTCGAGGGGGCGCCGTGGCTCGCCGAACGGATGACCGGCACCCGCGCGCTCCTCGCCGAGGTTCCGGTCGACGAGGCGGCGCACCTCCGCGCGCTCCTCGACGAGCTCGAGCCCATCCGCGCGACCACGCCGCAGAACGAGTGGCTCGGCGCGCTGTGCGAGCAGGTTCGATCACACCTCGACGATCACGCCGTCGAGGGCGCCGGCGCCGTCACCCGGTCCGCGCGGCTCGAGCACCTCGCGACGCGCGCCGACGCGCTCGCCACGGCCATGGAGTTCGGGTTCCTCTACGACCTGGATCGCGAGGTCTTCTCCATCGGCTGCGAGGTCCAGGCCGCGCGCCTCGACGCGTCGTTCTACGATCTCCTCGCCAGCGAGTCGCGGCTCGGCAGCTTCGTCGCCATCGCGAAGGGCGACGTGCCGCTGCGACACTGGTTTCGCCTCGGTAGGCCATTCGTGCAGGTCGGCTACGAGCGCGCGCTCGTGTCGTGGACCGGGACGATGTTCGAGTACCTCATGCCGCAGCTCCTCATGCGCACGTACGCCGAGACGCTGCTCGATCGCAGCAACCACGCCGTCGTCACGCGCCAGATCGAGTACGGCCGCGAGCGTCGGGTGCCATGGGGAATCTCCGAGAGCGCCTACAACGCGCGCGACCTCAACCTCAACTATCAGTACGGTCCGTTCGGCGTTCCCGGCCTCGGCATCAAGCGTGGTCTCGGAGACGATCTCGTCGTCGCGCCGTACGCTACGGCGCTGGCCCTCCTCGTCGATCCGCGTTCGGCGGTGGCGAACCTCGAGCGGCTCGCGGCCATGGGTATGAGCGGCGAGCTCGGCCTCTACGAGTCGGTGGATTACACGCCCGCGCGCGTGCCCGTGGGCCAGCAGAGCGAGACCGTCAGAGCGTTCATGGCACACCACCAGGGCATGACGCTGGTCGCGATCGCGGAGCATCTCGAAGGCCGACGGATGGTGGAGCGCTTTCACTCCGAGCCCATCGTCAAGGCCACGGAGCTGCTGCTGCAGGAGCGCGTGCCGACGGTCGTCGAGGTGGAGGAGCCCGCCGAGACGGAGCTGCCGCGGCGCGAGCCGCGCGCGGCGACGCACAAGGCGTGGCGCGCGTTCGACCCCGACGACGCACCGCGCGTGGGGCTGCTCTCGAACGGCACGTATTCGGTGATGGTCAGCGCGGCCGGAGGCGGCTACAGCCGCTGGGGCGACATCGCGGTGACGCGCTGGCGCGAGGACCCGACGCTCGACAACTGGGGCCAGTTCGTCTACGTGCGAGAGCTCGGCGCACCGGTCGCGTACTCCACCGCCTATCAGCCCACGCTCGTCTCCACGGAGGCGACGGAGGTCTGCTTCTCCGCCGATCGAGCCGAGTTCCGCCGGATGCAGGACCGGCTGGAGATTCACACGGCCATTGTCGTGTCGAGCGAGGATGACGCCGAGATCCGCACCGTCACGCTGACGAACCACAGCGGCCGTGCGCGCGAGGTCGAGCTCACGAGCTACGCGGAGATCATCCTGGCCACGCCGGCTGCCGATGCCGCACATCCTGCCTTCGGTAACCTGTTCGTGCAGCTCGAGCACGTGCAGGGTCGTGATGCGCTGCTCGCCACGCGGCGACGTCGGTCGCCAGACGATCGCGAGGTGTGGGCAGTCCACGCCTGCGCTACCGAGGGAAAGACGACCGCGCCCGTGGAATGGGAAGGCGACCGGGGCCGCTTCGTGGGACGCGGCCGCAGCCCGCGCGCCCCGGCTGCGCTGAAGGAGAAGCTCTCGGGCACCGTCGGCTCCGTGCTCGACCCGATCTTCAGCCTGCGACGCCGCGTGCTCGTCCCCGCGCGCCAGACCGTGCGCGTGCGGTGGGTCACCGCCGCCGCTTCGACCAGGGAGGCCGCGCTCGCGCTCTCCGACAAGTACGCGACCGTGGGCGCAGCCGATCGCGCCAGCGCGCTCGCGTGGACCAACGCGCAGGCCCAGCTCCACTACCTCGACATCGACAGCGATGGGGCCGGCGTGTACCTCGAGATCGCCGCGCGCGTCCTTTACTCGAGCCGCCACCTCCGCGCGCGCGCCGACGTCATCGCCCGCAACGGGAAGGGGCAGCCCGGTCTGTGGGCCTACGGCATCTCTGGCGACCGGCCGATCATGCTCCTGCGCGTCACGGGCGACTCGCACAACGAGCTCGTGCGTGATGGGCTGCGCGCGCACGAGTACTTCCGCCTGCGCGGGCTCTCGGTCGACCTCGTCGTGCTCAACGATCACCCGCCGTCCTACTCGCAGTGGTCCAACGACCAGCTCCTCGCCATCGTGCGGTCGAGCCCGGGCGCGAACCTCATCGACAAGCCCGGCGGTATCTTCGTGCGTCGCACCGACGTCATGCCGCCGGAGGACCAGACGCTGCTGCTCGCTGCTGCGCGCGTTGTCTTCGTCGGAGAGCGCGGATCCATCGCCGGTCAGCTCGCACGCGAGCTCCCGGACTCTGCCCTGCCTCCAGCGATCGTGCGCAAAAAGTTCCTCGCGCTCGCGCCACGCCCGACGCCGCGCGCGCCGCTGCTCTTCGACAATGGCATCGGTGGCTTCACGAAGGATGGCCGCGAGTACGTCATGCGCATCGGAGGCGGCAGGGCCACGCCCGCGCCCTGGAGCAACGTCATGGCCAACGAGCGGTTCGGAACGCTCGTGACCGAGCGCGGCTCCGGCTACGACTGGGCAGGCAACAGCCATGAGAACCGGTTGACGGCGTGGTCGAACGATCCGGTCATCGATCCGCCGACGAGCATCGTCTGGGTGCGCGACGAAGACAGCGGCGCGGCGTGGCCCACGACCTCGCTCGCGGAGGATTCGCCGGCGACCATCGTGCGTCACGGACAGGGCTGGTCGAGCTTCGCGGGCGACGCGCAGGGCATCGCGCACACGCAGACCGTGTTCGTCGCCGCTGACGATCCGGTGCGCGTCACGCTCGTTACGCTCGAGAACCGCTCGAGCACGACGCGCCACCTCACGGTCACGAGCTACGTGGAGTGGACGCTCGGCGTGCTGCGCGAGAATTCGGCACCGCACGTGGTCACGAGCCTCGACGAGCGTGACGGCTTCTTCGTGGCACGCAACACCTATCCCGGCGATCTCGGCGCCCGCGTCGCATTCGCAGACTCCACGCCGCGCTTCCGCAGCGTCACCGGTGACCGCGCCGAGATCTTCGGGCGCAACGGCGACCTGACGCGGCCGGCCGCGCTCGACCGCGCGACGCTCAGCGGTCGAGTGGGTGCGGGCTACGATCCGTGCGCAGCGCTGCAGGTCACAGTCGAGCTGTCACCCGGCGAGACGCGCGACGTCGTCTTCGTCATGGGACAGGCCGAGCAGCTCGGTGAGGTGCGTGGCCTCGTGCAGCGCTACCGCGAGAGCGGCGCGGCACTACGTGCGCTCGAGGCGGTGAAGGCACGCTGGGATGGCTTGCTCGGCGCGATCCAGATCGCGACGCCGGACGGGGCAACCGATCTCCTCGTCAATCGCTGGCTGCTCTACCAGGTGGCGAGCGCGCGGCTGTGGGGGCGCACGGGCTTTTACCAGTCGGGCGGCGCGTACGGCTTTCGTGATCAGCTCCAGGACGTCGCCGCGCTCCTGTACAGCGACCCGACGCTCGCGCGAGAACAGATCCTACGCGCCGCGGCGAAGCAGTTCCCCGAGGGCGACGTGCTCCACTGGTGGCACCCACCGCTCGGTCGTGGCGTCCGCACGCGCATCTCCGACGACTACATGTGGTTGCCCTTCGTCGTGGAGCAGTACGTCGCCGTCACGGGTGATGCGGCCGTGCTCGATGCGACCGCCGGCTTCGTCGAGGGGCCGTTGCTGGGCGAGCACGAGCACGAGGCGTACATCCTGCCGGTCGTCTCCGAGCAGCAGGCATCGGTGTACGAGCACTGCGCGCGCGCGGCGGACCACGGTCTTCGCGTGGGCTCGCATGGCCTGCCGCTCATGGGCGGCGGCGACTGGAACGACGGCATGAACCGCGTCGGCATCGGTGGCAAGGGCGAGAGCGTGTGGCTCGCGTGGTTCCTCATCGCGACGCTGCCGAAGCTCGTGCCATGGGCCGAGCAGCGCGGCGAGCTCGAGCGCGCCACGCGCTGGCGCGAGCACGTCGAGGCGCTGCGCATCGCCGTCGAGCGCGAGGCCTGGGATGGTGCGTGGTATCGACGTGCGTTCTTCGACGACGGCACGCCGCTCGGCTCGGCGCAGGGGATGGACTGTCGCATCGACTCGCTCGCGCAGACGTGGAGCGTGCTGTCGGGCGCAGGCGATCCGGCGCGTGCCCGGCAGGCGATGGCATCGGTCGACTCGGAGCTCGTCGATGAGGACGCACGCATCGTGAAGCTGCTGGCGCCCCCCTTCGATCACGCGCCCATCGATCCCGGCTACATCCGTGGCTACGTGCCGGGCGTGCGCGAGAACGGAGGCCAGTACACGCACGCCGCGGCCTGGGTACTCCAGGCGCACCTGCAGCTCGGTCACGGCGATCGCGCGGGCGAGCTGCTGTCGATGATCAACCCCGTACGTCACGCAGATACGTCGGCGGGCGCGGCGCTCTACCGCGTGGAGCCGTACGTGCTCTCCGGCGATGTCGCGGCCGCAGCGCCACACGTGGGTCGAGGCGGCTGGAGCTGGTACACCGGCTCCGCGAGCTGGCTGTACCGGGTGGTCGTCGAGACGATGCTCGGCTTCACCAAGCGAGGCGACACGCTGCGCATCGACCCGTGCATCCCGACGAGCTGGCCGAAGTTCGAGCTCACATATCGCCATGGCGCGAGCACGTACCGGGTGGAGGTGCGCAACCCTCGCGGCGTGTCGCGCGGAGTCACGAGCATGCTGCTCGATGGCACACGGGTCGATGCGGTCACGCTGGTCGACGACGGCGCGACGCACACGCTGGTGGTGGAGCTGGGCTGAGGGGACGCGCACGCTGCGCCACGGCGCTCCGCCGAGGCGGACTAGCGTCCGTACGTCGCGGAGAAAGGCGTGGTGCCCGGACGACGACGGATGCGGTGATCGGGGTTGGCCGCGACGTGCTCGAGGATCTTGAAGAGCGTCTCGACGTCGTCGGCCTCGCCGATCGCCTCGGCGAGAGACTCGACGCCGAACGACTCGCCGTGGTGCGCCTCGAGGTGCGCGAGGACCTTGGCCTGCAGCGCGAGCACCTTGGTCGCAGCCTTCTTGCCGGCCTCGACGCCGGGCTGGTCGTACGCGTTGATGTTCACGAGCTCGCCGTAGAGACCGACGGCGCGCTCGTACAGCGCGATCAGCGCGCCGAGCGCGGACGCGTCCACCTTGTCGACCGTGATCGTGATCGACTCGCGGCCGTTCTCGTAGAGCGCGCGACGCGTGCCCGCAAGGAAGCCAGAGAGGTAGTCGCCCGCCGTCGCAGGGCCGGGGCTGCCGTCGGCGGCGGTCTCGACGAACATCGAGCCGGTGTCGCGATCGCGGAGCACCTCGATGAACGTCGCGAAGAAGTTCGGCACACCATCGCGGAGCTGCTGCACGTAAGCGTGCTGATCGGTCGAGCCCTTGTTGCCGTAGACGGCGATGCCCTGGTGCACGATCTGGCCGGCGCGATCGCGCTCCTTGCCGAGCGACTCCATGACGAGCTGCTGCAGGTAGCGCGAGAACAGCGACAGCCGATCCTTGTACGGCAGGATCACCATGTCCTTCTCGCCGCGGCCCTTGCCGATGTAGTACCAGCACATCGCGAGCATCGCGGCTGGGTTCTGCATCATGTCGGGCACGCGCGTGACGACGTCGGCCTCGCGTGCACCGGCGAGGAACGCGGCGACGTCGAGGCCCTGCAGCGCGGCGGGGAGCAGCCCGACCGCGGAAGTCTCCGACGTGCGTCCGCCGATCCAGTCCCACATCGGGAAGCGAGCGATCCAGCCTTCGCGCTCGGCGAGCTTGTCGAGATCCGACCCGTGGCCCGTGACAGCGACGGCGTGTCGAGCGAACGCGAGGCCCGCGGCGCCGTACGCGGCGTGGAGCTCGAGCATGCCGTTGCGCGTCTCCTTGGTGCCGCCCGACTTCGAGATGACGACGGTGAGTGTCTCGTCGAGGCGACCGTCGAGCTGGTGCAGCACGCGATCGATGCCGTCGGGATCGGTGTTGTCGAGGAAGAACGGCGTCATGCGATCGTGCTGGTTGCCGAGCGCGTTCGCGACGAGCTGCGGGCCGAGCGCGGAGCCGCCGATGCCGACGACGACGACATTGCGGAACGTGCCGCGCTCCGCCTCGATCTCGCCGGAGTGGATCGCCTGCGCGAAGCGACGGATGCGCTCCACCGTGTCCTCGATCTCCTTGCGCAGCACCGGTGTCGGTGCGCGCTCGGGATCGCGCAGCCAGTAGTGACCGACCATGCGCTTCTCGTCGGGGTTGGCGATGTCACCTCGCTCGAGCGCGCCCATCGCGTCGAACGCCTTCTGGAAGCGCGGCTTCATCTCCTCGACGAAGCTCTCGGGGAAGGCGACGCGGCTCACATCGAGCGAGAGCCCGATCGACGGGTACGTGCGGTAGAGCTGCTTGTAACGGTCCCACAGTGCACGCGACATGAGCGTCCTCCGCGCGCGACCATATCACCACCGTCGGCCAATCGACCGCGTGACGCGTCGCGTCGTGTGCCAGAAGGCAATCTCCGCGCAGGAAGGGGTCCATCGACGCATCGCGAAAAGCAGCACGGATGCTCACACCGCCGTTGACAGTGGTGTGACGAACTTCCTAGGTTCCCGGGTCATGAACCCGGACCCACTGCCCGCTGTCACCCCCGATGCCCTGTACGCGCGTGCCCCGTGGTGGAAGACCACGCTGGCGCCGCTGCTGCTGCTCCTCATCTGCCCGCCGCTCGTGCCGGTGATCTGGGTCATCGTCACGTACTTCGACGGCTCCATCCAGCGCGCCTCGTCGACCAGCAGCGTGCGGTTCATCCTGGAGAACCTGCCCGCGCCGTCGCTCGGCGCCGTCGCGGTCATCGTCGTGTTCGCGATCTTCGAGCTCGCGTTGCTCTTCTTGCTCCCCGGCGGCCGCATGCTCGGCCCGACGACGCCGGCCGGAAATCGCCCGTCGTATCGCCTGAACGGGGTGGCGGCGTACCTCATCACGCACGCGACGTTCGCCGGATGCGCGTACTTCGGCCTGTTCTCCGCGTCGATCGTGTACGACCGCTTCGGCGCCATCCTGTCGACGCTCTGCATCTTCGCGCTGGTCTTCTGCCTGGTCCTCTACTTCAAGGGCCGCTTCCGCCCGACCAACACCGATCGCACCGTCACGGGCAACTTCATCTTCGACTACTTCCAGGGCACCGAGCTGCACCCGCGCCTCTTCGGCGT
>JBDTCO010000160.1:0-13393 GCA_039923495.1 Polyangia bacterium | reverse complement strand
CTATCGGTCCGGTGTCGGCGACGGCCCGATCAGCTCGACGAGGCAATTCCGCATCGTCGTCACCTGGGAGAACGTCGCGAACGACGGCCGCGGCGTCATCCGCTCGCGCGCGCTGGCAAAGGTCAGCCATCGCCCCGCGTTCCGCGTGCCTCCCCTCGAGTCGGACAGCGAAAAGGACGACGACCAGAAGCTCAGGTCTTCGTCGAGGATGCTGAAGAGGCGCGTGTCGTGACCGGGCGCGAGCGTGGCCGGGCGGTACACACGGTTGAATCGATACGAGACGCGTCCGGTCGGATCGAAGAAGATGCCTTCCGGCTGCGCGGTGTACCCGGCAGCGAGCGGCGGCATCGGCTCTCTCGGGCGGGCGATGGCGAACCCGCCAGGCGCGTCCGTGCCGCCGTCGTCTTCCCAGCGCTCGAGCGCGACTTCGAGCAAGCTAGGCTGGCTGGTCGTCATCATGCCCGCAGGAGCTGCAAGGAGAAGGCCGGACATGGCGCCGCCACGTTCGTGTCGCAGGGATGCAAAGCTCCGCCTCGTGAAGTAGGTCGCGCGGCCCGCGGCCGATGCCGACATGAGCTTCCCGCTGGGTACCAAGATGTCCCATCGACCAGATCGCCCCGCTCATTACCTGATGTAGACGTAGAGGGCGTCCGGATGGTCGGAGGTGACGGCTACAGCGCTCCACTGGTCGGGCAGCGCGGGCGGCGCCCACGAGAAGAGCCAGCGCGCGTCAGCGAGCGAAAGATTCACACAGCCGTGGGATGTCGGCGCACCGAACTTGTCGTGCCAGTAGGTGCCGTGCAGCGCCTCGTTTGCGTTGAAGTAGAGCGAGTAGGGGACGCGATCCACATCATATGGCTCGCCACGCTCGCCGTGCATGTCGCTGTAGAGCAGCTTGTGCTGCACGCGGTACAGACCGGGGTGCGTCCAGTCGCGTCGCGCGCCGTGGCCGCTCGACATCAGCGTCGCGAAGACGGGGTGGTCGCCCTCGTAGGCCGTGAGCGTTTGCTGGTGCAGGTCGACGTCGACCCAGCGCGCGCCCGCCGGGATCTCTGCCGGCCGCGCTCTTGCCGAGACGATGCGCACGGCGTGGCGGGGCAGCGTGCCGAGCGCATCGACGCCGAGGGTCTGGTAGCGCGTGAGCCCCGACGAGCGCGGGGGTCGCACGACGAACGCGAGCGGGAGCTGTGGATCGTGCGTGCCGGCGAACGTGCTCGGCACGAGCAGCTCGACGTGACCAGCGCGCACGTAGCCGCCATCGACGCGATGCAGCCAGCCGCTCGCACGGAGCGGCTCGTCGGGGAAGAACGCCATCTCGCGCGGGATCCGCCTGCGGCTCAGCACCCGGGATCGTGCGGATGCCGACGTGTAGATGGTGATGCCACGCTTTCCGACGCGTCCATAGATCAGCGCCTCGGGCCCGGGGTCAGAAGCTCGTGCGGCGATGCTCGGATCCACGCGCCGGAGCATGCTCGCGCGCACCGCACCGTCGGTCCCGAGCAGTGCCCAGGCGCCCTCCTGAGTGCAGTCGGGCTGGCACGCCGTGACGCGCACCCTTGCCCCCTCGCGCAGCAGGCCGACCTCGGGGCTGCTCTCATCGGCACGCGAGCGGACGTAGGTGGACGCAACGGTGAGCTCGGCCTCGAACGGAGCGAGCCCGTCCTCGACGGCAGCTGCATCTACACACGACACGAGGACCACCAGCCCCAGCACGGACAGACGCAACGAGGTCATACGCGCGGTGTGCCTGCATGGTCCGGTCCAGGGTCGGCACGGGTCTTCCATGGCCGCCTTGTATGACGCTTCGATACGCACTGATCTGCATGCTGGTGCTCGGCTGTGGCATCGCAGACGCGGTGCCGACGGTGGGCGGGCGCTTCATCAACGTGACGTTGCAGAGCAAGGCGGGCTCGCAGATGCTGGCCACGCTCGATCTCGACGCGCTGCCGCTGCGGCCACTGTTCGCGCGCGATGTCCAGTACGGCAAGGACGCGCACCTCCTCGGGCTCCCGCTCGCCGAAATCTTCGAGTCGCTGCACATCCCGAAGAGCTACGATCTCGCGCTGCTGCGCTTCGACAACGGGCTCATGATCCCGGTCGACTTCCGCAACCTGGCGACGATGACCCGCCTCGCGCCGGTCCTCGCCAGGGCAGCGACGACGGACCTCCGGGCCCCGCTGGTCAGGGGCGAGGTCGAGCTGCCGGTGCACCCGCCCACGACGGAGGACCTCCGCGTCGTCCGCTTCGACGGCAACAAGGTCGCGGTGGCGGATGCGACGCTCGCGGACGTCCTCGAGTCCGCGAGAAAAGATCTGAGCCCGTGGCTGTACGCCGATTCTCTCGCGTCGATCGAGGTCGTCTCGCGCGCTGCGTGGGAGGCGCTGTTCTTCGCGGGAGAGAACGTGCGACAGGGGCAGCGCATCTATGCCGGGACGTGCGTGTTCTGCCACGCCGTGCGTGGTCACGGCGGCGCGCTCGGGTGGGATCTCGCCGACCCGGCCCCCATCTATTCGGACGGGTGGCGCCACCGCCTCGAGGACGCCGTCGAGGCGCGCCACCGCATCCCCGCGAAGGTCCGCTTCGACATCCACGTCCGCTTTCGCTCGGGCGAGGGTGGGGACCGGACGATGCCGGCGCTGCGCGGGATGTCGCCCGCGGAGGTGGACGACGTGTGGAAGTGGATCCTCGCGGTCTCGGCGATCCCGCTGCCCTGAACCGATCGCGTCGCGATCCTGGCGCGTCGGCGTCATTCGTCCGGAATTTTGCGGTCCGAGGACACACCGATACGTCGGTCGGCATCAGACACTCGAGTACTTCCGGAGGGCGTAAAATGAGCCACGGTTCGGATCGAAGAGTGGTCGTCATCACCGGGGCGTCGGCAGGCGTCGGCCGGGCCACCGTACGACGCTTCGCCCGCGACGGCGCGAGCATCGGGCTCATCGCGCGCGGCGCTGCCGGGCTCGAGGGCGCGCGCCGCGAAGTGGAAGAGGCTGGCGGCAAGGCGATCGTGCTTCCGCTCGACGTCACCGATGCAGCAGCGGTCGACGCGGCCGCAGAGCGCGTGGAGCGTGAGCTCGGGCCCATCGACGTCTGGATCAACGATGCGATGACGACCGTCTTCGGGGAGTTCAAGGACATCTCGCCCGAGGAGTTCGATCGCGTCACCGCGGTTTGCTACCTCGGCTTCGTGAACGGCACACGCACCGCGCTCCGCCACATGAGGCCGCGCAACCGCGGCACGATCGTGCAGGTCGGGTCGGTGCTGGCGTACCGCGGCATTCCGCTGCAGAGCGCCTACTGCGGCGCCAAGCACGCCATCCGCGGCTTCACGGATTCGATCCGCTGCGAGCTCATTCACCACAAGAGCAAGGTGCACATGACGATGGTGCAGATGCCCGCGCTCAACACCACGCAGTTCGAGTGGTGCGAGAACAAGATGCCGGAGCACTCGCAGCCGGTCCCGCCCATCTACGAGCCGACGGTCGCGGCCGATGCCATCCACTTCGCTGCCGGCGCCAAGCGTCGGGAGGTCTGGGTGGGGGCGCCCGCGCTCGTCATCATCCCCGCGAACAAGCTCCTGCCCGGCGTGGGTGACTGGTACCTCGGCAAGACCGGCTTTTCGGGCCAGCAGTGCGATCGCCCCGCGCCCCAGCTGCCGGCGAACCTGTGGGAGCCGCAGGACGAGCTCGTCGATCGCGGCGCGCGCGGTCCCTTCGACAAGCGCGCGCATCGGCACAGCGTCGGGCTCTGGGCGTCGATTCACAAGGCGCCGCTCCTGCTCGGCGCGGTGGCGCTCGCGGCGGGCGCCGGGCTCGCGATGCGCGGTAAGCCCCGTCGCTGGCATGGCCTCTGGTAGGTAAAACGAGTCGAGCGCAACGCGCGTCAGGAGAACGAAGAATGTCGAAAACAGCTGCAGACAAGCTCGTCGAACGCCTCGTTGCCTGGGGGGTCGACACCATCTTCGGGTTCCCCGGCGACGGGGTGAACGGGATCTTCGAGGCGCTGCGCAAGCGCCAGGAAGACATCGACTTCATCCAGGTCCGTCACGAGGAAGCAGCCGCGTTCGCCGCCGTCGGCTACGCGAAGTTCACCGGGCGACTCGGCGTGTGCCTCGCGACGTCGGGACCCGGTGGCATCCACCTGTTGAACGGGCTCTACGACGCCAAGTGCGACGGTCAGCCCGTGCTCGCCATCACCGGTCACACCTTCCACGACATGATCGGGACGCACTACCAGCAGGACGTCGACCTCGACAAGCTCTACATGGACGTCGCCGTCTACAACCAGCGCGTCATGAGCCCGCTGCACGTGGTCAGCCTCGTCGACGAGGCGATCAAGACCGCGCTCGCGCGTCGCGGAGTCGCGCACATCACCATCCCGAAGGACATCCAGGACTGGACGGCCGACAAGGACGAGCGGTCGCCGGGCAACGTGAAGAACCACAGCGCCGACGTCTACGCCGGGTCCTGTCCGCTGCCGCATCCGCGCGCTCTCCAGAGCGCGGCCGAGCTGATCAACGCCGGCAAGAAGGTCGCGATCCTCGCGGGCGCGGGCTGTCTGCGTGCGCGAGAGGAGGTGCTGCAGCTCGCCGAGCTCGTCGCGGGTCCGATCATCAAGCCGCTGCTCGGCAAGGCGGTCGTGCCGGACGCCAACAAGTACACCACCGGTGGCATCGGTCTGCTCGGGACCGCGCCGTCCGCCGACGCGCTCAAGGCCTGCGACACGCTCATCATGCTCGGCACGAGCTTTCCGTACCTCGAGTTCTATCCGGAGCCCGGGTCTGCAAAGGTCGTCCAGATCGATCTCGATCCCGCGCGCATCGGGCTGCGTCATCCGGTCGACGTGGGCCTCGTCGGCCACTGCCGCGACGTCCTCGGCGCGCTCCTGCCGCTCCTCACGCGCAAGGAAGATCGCAGCTTCCTCGAGGGCGCGCAGAAGGACATGAGCAACTGGCGCGAGCTCATGACGACGCGCGGGACGAACCCGTCGATGCCCATGAAGCCGCAGGTCGTCTGTCACGAGCTCAACAAGCTGCTCGACAAGGACGCGATCGTGTCGTCGGACAGCGGTACCATCGCGACGTGGACCGCGCGTCACATCGACATGCAGGAGGACATGAAGTTCTCGCTGTCGGGCACGCTCGCCACGATGGCGAACGGCATGCCGTACAGCATCGGCGCCTCGGTCGCGTTCCCGGGCAGGCAGGTGGTCTGCATCGTCGGTGACGGCGGCTTCACGATGCTCATGGGCGAGGTCGCGACGCTCGTGAAGTACAAGCTCCCGGTGAAGGTCATCATCATCAAGAACAACGTGCTCGGCATGATCAAGTGGGAGCAGATGGTGATGGAGGGCAACCCGCAGTTCGGCGTCGAGCTGCAGTCCATCGACTTCGCGGCGTACGCGAGGGCGTGCGGCGCCGGCGGCTTCACCATCGAGCGGCCCGAGGACGCCGCGTCGGTCCTTCGCGAGGCGCTCGCGCACGACGGGCCGGCGATCGTGCAGGCCGTGGTCGACGCCAACGAGCCGCCGCTGCCGGGCAACATCTCGATGAAGCAGGCGCTCAAGTTCGGAGAGGCGATCGCGCGCGGCGAGAAGGACGGCTGGAAGATCCTGAAGACGGTCGCGAAGGACACGATCCGCGAGGTCACGTGAGCCGCGGCGTCCCCATCGAGCGCGTCGAGGTCTCGGTGTTCACGATCCCGACCGACGCGCCCGAGGGCGACGGCACGCTGCGCTGGGACAAGACCACGATGGTCGTCGTCGAGCTCTCGGCGGGCGGACAGGTCGGGCTCGGCTACACGTACGCGGACCAGGCCACGGGGACGCTCGTCCGCGAGCTGCTGGCGGACGTGGTGTGCAAGAAGGACGTGCTCGCGCCTCCTGCCCGATGGGCGGACATGGTGCATGCGATCCGCAACCTCGGACGTCCCGGGATCGTGTCGATGGCGATCGCCGCGGTGGACGTCGCGATCTGGGACTGCAAGGCGAAGCTCCACGGTCTTTCGCTGGTGACCCTGCTCGGCGCGGCCCGCGAGAGCGTGCCGGTGTACGGGAGCGGCGGCTTCACCACGTACAGCGACGCGCAGCTGACCGCCCAGCTCGGCGGTTGGGTCGAGGCCGGCATCCCGCGCGTGAAGATGAAGGTCGGCGCGCATCCCGAGCGCGACCTCGATCGCGTGCGCGTGGCTCGTGCGGCCATCGGTGACGCGGACCTCTTCGTCGATGCGAACGGTGCGTACACCCGCAAGCAGGCGCTCCGGTTCGCGGACTCGTTCGCGGGCGAGTACGGCGTGCGCTGGTTCGAGGAGCCGGTCTCGTCCGACGATCTCGACGGGCTGCGGCTGCTCAGAGATCGAGCACCCGCGGGCCTCGACATCGCGGCCGGGGAGTACGGCTACGACCTCCCGTACTTCCGCCGCATGCTCGCGGCGGGCGCGGTCGATGTGCTCCAGGCCGACGCCTCACGGTGCGCTGGCATCACCGGCTTCTTGCGCGTCGCCGCGCTCTGCCAGGCAGAGGAGCTCGACCTGTCCGCCCACTGCGGTCCATCGCTGCACGTCCACCCCTGCTGCGCGGTCGGACGTCTTGCCCACCTCGAATACTTCCACGACCACGTCCGCATCGAGCACATGTTGCTCGAGGGCGCGCTCGCTCCCGTCGAAGGACGCCTCCATCCCGATCTCTCGCGTCCCGGCCACGGGCTCTCGCTCAGGCGCTCGGACGCCAAGCGCTACGCCGTCTAGTCCCGTTCACACGGAGAAGCCATGCCGACTCGAGAGCTCGTCAGCCTGTCCCCGCAACCGCGAGCTGCGCCGCCCATCGATGGCGACAGCGTGGCCGAAGGCCTGCGCGCAGCGGTGCGCGGCGAGGTGCGGTTCGACACGGGGAGCCGGGCGCTCTACTCGACGGACGCATCCAACTACCGACAGATCCCGATCGGCGTCGTCATTCCCAGGAACGTCGATGACGTGGTGGCGACGGTCCGCGTCTGTCACGACCACGGCGCGCCGCTCCTGTCGCGTGGCGGTGGGACCAGCCTTGCCGGTCAGTGCTGCAACGTCGCGGTGGTGGTGGACTTCTCGAAGTACGTGAACCGCGTGCTCTCGGTGGATCCAGAGAAGCGACTCGCGCGCGTGGAGCCCGGCTGCGTGCTCGACGAGCTGCGCCACGCGGCCGGCAGGTACGGGCTCACGTTCGGCCCGGACCCCGCGACGCACAGCCACAACACGCTCGGCGGCATGATCGGCAACGACTCGTGCGGTGTGCACTCCATCCTCGCGGCGTTCGAGGGGGAGGGCGCGCGCACCGCGGACAACGTTGCCGAGCTCGAGATCCTCACCTATGACGGCGTGCGCATGCGCGTCGGTGCCACGAGCGAGGACGAGCTCGAGCGCATCATCGAGGCGGGTGGTCGCCGGGGCGAGATCTACGGCGCGCTGAAGGCGCTGCGCGACAAGTATGCCGAGCAGATCCGCGCTCGCTACCCGAAGATTCCGCGGCGCGTGTCGGGCTTCAACCTGCCCTTTCTCCTGCCGGAGCACGGCTTCAACGTCGCGCGCGCGCTCGTCGGCTCGGAAGGCACGTGCGTGACCGTGCTCGAGGCCACGCTGCAGCTCGTTCCCGATCCACCCGCGCGCTCGCTCCTCGTCCTCGGCTTCTCGGACGTGTACGAGGCCGGGGACGCCGTACCGGACGTGATGAAGCACAGGCCGTGCGCGCTCGAGGGTATGGACCACCTGCTCATCGACGACATGAAGAAGAGGGGCGTGCACCTCGAAGACGCGAAGATGATGCCCGACGGCAAGGGCTGGCTGCTCGTCGAGTTCGGCGGCAAGGACAAGGCGGAGGCGGACGCCAAGGCGACAAAGCTCATGACGGAGCTGAAGGTGCACGACGGCTTCCCGTCGATGAAGCTGTTCGACGATCCGAAGGAGGAGAAGCGGCTGTGGAAGGTCCGCGAGTCGGGCCTCGGGGCGACCGCCAACGTCCCTGGCGAGCCCTTGACCTGGCCGGGCTGGGAAGACTCGGCCGTCCCGCCCGAGAAGGTCGGCGAGTACCTGCGCGAGCTCCGCGACCTGTTCCACAAGTACGACTACAAGGCGTCGATCTACGGGCACTTCGGCCAGGGGTGCATTCACTGCCGCATCCCGTTCGATCTGCGCAGCGAGGCCGGCATCAAGAAGTACCGGGCCTTCGTCGGGGAGGCCGCAGACCTCGTCGTCCGGTTCGGCGGCTCGCTGTCCGGCGAGCACGGTGATGGGCAGGCACGCGCCGAGCTGTTGCCGCAGATGTTCGGTGAAGAGCTCGTGGAGGCGTTCCGCGAGTTCAAGCGCATCTGGGATCCTCGCTGGAAGATGAACCCCGGCAAGGTCGTCGACGCCTACAAGATCACGGACAACCTGCGCCTCGGCACCGACTTCGTGGCGCCGCAGATCGAGACGCACTTCGACTTCCCGGACGACAAGCACAGCTTCGCGGAGTCGACGCTGCGCTGCGTCGGCGTCGGCAACTGTCGGCGAGAGAAGGGCGAGCACGACGACGGCACGATGTGCCCGAGCTACATGGCGACGAGGGAAGAGATGCACTCCACCAGAGGTCGCGCGCGCATGCTCTTCGAGATGGTGCAGGGCGAGATCATCACCGATGGATGGCAGAGCGATGCCGTGAAGGCGTCGCTCGACCTGTGCATGTCCTGCAAGGGCTGCAAGGGCGACTGTCCGGTCAACGTCGACATGGCGACGTACAAGGCCGAGTTTCTATCCCACTACTACGAGGAGCACGCGCGGCCGCGCTCCGCGCTCGCCTTCGGTCACATCGATCGCTGGGCGCGGCTCGCGTCGCTGGCGCCGCTCGCCGCCAACGCGGTCACGCACACGCCGGGCATCGGCAGCCTGTTCAAGGCGCTGGGCGGGATCGCGCAGCAGCGCCGCGCACCGAGCTTCGCGCCCCAGACCTTCAAGGACTGGTGGAAGAAGCGACCACCGAAGGTGTCGAAGAACCTGCCCGAGGTCGTGCTCTGGGCGGACACGTTCAACAACCACTTTCACCCGACCACCGGTCAGGCCGCGGTCGAGGTGCTCGAGGCGGCAGGCTTTCGCGTCAAGGTTCCGCTCGGCAAGAAGCTCTGCTGCGGGCGGCCTCTCTACGACTACGGCTACCTCGACGAGGCGAAGCGCTACCTCCTGCGTATCCTCGATGCGCTCGCCGACGACATCGAAAAGGGCACGCCCATCGTGGTGCTCGAGCCGAGCTGTGCGGCCGTGTTCCGCGACGAGCTCACCACGCTCTTGCCAGACCATCCGGCCGCCAAGAAGCTCAAGGCGCAGACGTTCGTCTTGAGCGAGCTCCTCGAGAAGCACGCGCCGCACTTCGAGGTGCCGCGGCTCGAGCGGACGGCGATCATGCACGGGCACTGCCACCAGAAGGCGATCATGAAGATGGACGCAGAGGAGAAGCTCCTTCACAAGATGGGCATCGTCATCGAGGAGCCCGAGGCCGGGTGCTGCGGGATGGCCGGCGCGTTCGGCTTCGAGGCGGGGGAGCACCACGACGTCGCGATGAAGATCGGGGAGCGAGCGCTCCTGCCCGCGGTCCGCATGACCGACAAGCGGACGCTCCTCATCGCCGACGGCTTCAGCTGCCGCGAGCAGATCTCGCAAGGCAGTGATCGCCAGGCGCTGCACCTCGCGCAGGTCATGCAGATGGCGCTGCGCGAGGGGCCAGGTGGCGCGCACGGTGCGTACCCGGAGCGCGACTACGTCCACGATCGGCACGCCATGAAGGTGGCCAAGGTCCGCGCGGTCGTCGTCGGCGCAGGCGTGGTGGCGGCCGTGGGCGCGCTCGTGTGGTGGATGAGGAAGCGGCGCTGATGTCGAGCGACGCCGTTCGCCGCGAGAGGTCGTTGATCGCGCTCGAGAGCGCGGGCCTGGATGCGCTGGTCTGCGCGCACGGTCCCGACGTGCTCCTCCTGTCCGGCTACTGGCCCGTCGTGGGGCTGTCGTTCGCGGTCGTGGATCGCAGCGGCGCGGTCACGCTCCTCGTACCCGAGGACGAGCGGGAGCTCGCCGTGGGTGTGGCGCGCGTCCAGACGTACGCGCCGGGATCGCTCGACTCCTGCGCTGGCGTGCAGGCGCGCATCGTCGAGCCCCTGGCGAAGTTGCTCGCGTCCCTCGACCTCGGCGCTCACCCGCAAGTGGGCTACGAGCACGGCGCTTTCTGCGCGCCCAGCTCCTACGCAGCAGCCCATGGGTGGGGTCCCTCGCTGCGGAGCATCCTCGAGCAGGCGGCGCCAGGTGCGAGCTGGGTCGACGCGACCGACCTGCTCGCCCAGGCGCGCGCGGTGCTCACACCGACAGAGCTCGAGCGCGTGCGCGTGGCCTGCCGCGTCGCGGCGATCGCGTTTGCCGGAGCGCCTGACGCGCTCCGGCTACAGCAGCGCGAGGTCGAGGTGGCCGCGGCGCTGCGCGTCGCCCTTCAAGCCACGCCGACGGCAGACGAGTACACGCGCGCCGATGGACACATGTACTGCATGTCGGGGCCACGCTCTGCGAGGGCGAAGGCCGCCTACCAGCTGTCGTCGGCGCGGCGCATCGAGCGCGGCGACCTCGCGCTGGTGCATTGCAACTCGTATGTCGGCGGCTTCTGCACCGACATCACGCGCACCTTCTCGCTCGGTGCACCCGATCGGGCGAAGCGGGAGATGTACGCCGCGGTGCTCGATGCGCGGGCAGCGGCGCTGCGCGCGATCGTCCCCGGCGCTCGCGCTGCGGACGTCGATCGAGCAGCCCGCTCCGTGCTGGAGGCGCGAGGCTTCGGCGAGCAGTTTCCGCACTCGCTGGGTCACGGCGTGGGCCTCGCCGCGATCGATGCCGAGGCGCGACCTCGCCTGCATCCCTTGTCGGAGGACCTCCTCGCGATCGGCATGGTCTTCAACGTCGAGCCAGCCATCTACGTCGACGGCGTGGGCGGGTTGCGTCACTGCGACATGGTCGCGGTGGGCGCGGACGGGCCAGAGCTGCTCACGCCATTCCTCGCCACCCTCGAGGCGCTGACCGTAGCGTGCTGAGGCATCGCCTGAAGCAGCTCTGGGACGCGGTGCGGACCAGCTTCTGGTTCCTCCCGACCGTGATCATCGTGGCCTGCACCGCCGCAGCGATCTTGCTCATCCGGGTGGACACGACAGCCAACGACCGCTGGCTCGCGAGCTGGCCGCGGCTCTTCGGTGCGAGCGCGGATGGTGCGCGCTCGATGCTCTCCACCATCGCGGGCTCGATCATGTCTGCGGTCGGCGTGACGTTCTCCATGACGCTGGTGGCCATCACGCTCGCGTCGAGCCAGTACACCCCGCGGATCCTGCGGAACTTCGTGCGCAGCAGGCAGACCCAGGTCGTCCTCGGCTTCTTCACGGGGATCTTCGCGTACTGCATCGTCGTGCTCCGTACGATCCGCGGCACCGACGCGGGGACCTTCGTGCCCAGCCTGGCGGTCTTCGGGAGCATGGTCCTCGCGCTCGTGGGCTCCATCCTGCTCGTCCTGTTCATTCATCACGTCGCGACCTCGATCCAGGCCTCCCAGATCATCTCCTCCGTCGCAGACGAGACCTTAGAGACGATCGACCGCCTGTTCCCTCAAGACGTCGGAGATCCGCGCGACGATCAGGTCGTGGACGAGGGGCCAGGCCCGTGGCGTGTGATCCTGTCGACGCAGAGCGGCTACGTACAGAGCGTCGATGGCGATGCGCTCGTGGGGCTCGCGGGAGTGAACGACATCGTCGTGAGGATGGAGCGAGCGGTCGGCGACTTCGTCATCGAGAGCGAGGTGCTCGCTTCCGTGCGCGGGAGTCGCGCGCTCGGCGCCGCCGCCGTTGACCAGGTCCGCGACGCGTTCACCATCAGCCGCATAAGGACCGTCGAACAGGACCCGGGCTTCGGGGTCCGGCAGCTCGTCGACATCGCGCTCAAGGCGCTCTCACCCGGCATCAACGACACGACCACCGCGGTGATATGCGTCAACTATCTCTCGGTGATCCTGTCCCGGCTCGCCGTCCGTCACATTCCGTCTGCCTATCGCTACGAGGACGGCATGCTCCGCGTCGTCACGCGTGGAGTCACCTTTGCCGGACTCGTGGACGAGGCGAACGCGCAGATCCGCGCCTGTGCAGGCGGTAACGTCGCCGTGCTCGCCCGGATGGTGGACGGGCTCGGCACGCTCGAGCAGCTCTCGGTCGACCCGGCGCGACGCGTCGTCCTGCTCGAGCAGCTGGAATGGATCGGCGAGAGGATCGCCTCCATCGAGTCCGCGCACGAGCGGGCTCGCATCACGTCACAGCTCGAGGCCTTGCGTGCGCGCCTGCACGTCGCTCGACACGATCACGCGCTCGCGGTGTGAGGTGACGTGGCGGCCGTCGAGATGAGCCGCGAACAAAGGCCGACACGTCGTGCCTGGGTGACGCGCATCGTGCTCGCGCTGCTGGCGATCGGCGTGATCGTGCTCGCCTTCGTGCTGCTCCCCGTCGGTCGGTGGTCCCTCGCGCTCGTGGACTGGATCCGCGGCGCTGGCGTGCTGGGTGTGGTGGTGTTCTCGCTGGCGTACATCGTCGGGACGGCGGCGATGCTGCCCGGCGCGGCCCTCACCCTCGGTGCCGGCTTCGCGTACGGGCCTCTGTGGGGGACGCTGCTCGTCTCTCCCGTCAGCGTCGTCGCCGCGACGGTGTCCTTCGTGCTCGCACGCTCGGTCGCCCGCGGCTGGGTCTCGGGCACGCTCTCACGGGACCCACGCTTCACCGCGCTCGATGCTGCCATCGGCGAGCGTGGCTTCGGGATCGTGCTCTTGTTGCGGCTCTCGCCGCTGCTCCCGTTCAACCTGCTCAACTACGCGCTCGGGATCACGCGCGTGCGCCTGCGCGACTACGTGCTCGCGTCGGCGCTGGGGATGCTGCCGGGCACCGTGCTCTACGTCTACCTCGGCTCACTCGTGACGAGCGCGAGCGAGCTCGTGAGTGGTCACCGTCCGGCCGGTGGTCCATGGGGGCGGGTGATCTACTGGGGCGGTCTCGCGGCGACGCTGGTCGTGACGGTGGTCGTCTCGCACATGGCGAAGCAGGCGCTCTCGTCGCGTCTCGATGCGGCCAAGGCCCCACCAACGCAGAGTCCGCAGCCATGACGATCGATCGCGCGACCCTGGACCCGTCCGATCGCGAGCTCATCGACAACGTCGCGCCCGCGGACTGGGTCAACCCGACCCCGACCGGACGCTACAACCTCGTCGTGATCGGCGGAGGCACCGCGGGCCTGGTCTCCGCGATGGGCGCGGCCGGGCTCGGCGCGCGCGTCGCGCTCATCGAGCGCCTCTTCGAGATCCTCCTCGGATGGCGGCGCTAGCGCGACGTGGCCGA
>JBDTCO010000159.1:0-5320 GCA_039923495.1 Polyangia bacterium | reverse complement strand
CGCCTCGCGCACGGCGACCTGTTGCTCGACGTCCGCACGCTGCTCGCCGATGACGCCACCACCATCGAGCGTGCCTTCGCACCTGTCCGCACACCGGAACGAACGGGAGGATGAGCCTTGCTTGATTCCAGCGTCCTGGTCCTCAACCGGAACTACCAGCCGGTGCACGTCACGTCCGCCAAGCGCGCCTTCACGCTGCTGTACGCCGGCGCTGCCAAGGTCATCGCGCCCGACTTCGCGCTCTTCGACTTCGACAGCTGGGCAGATCTCGGTGCCGCCGCGGGAGCCGACGTCGTGCACACCATCGGTCGCGTCATCGCGGTGCCACGGGTGATCCTGCTGTCGGCGTACGACCGGCTGCCCAAGCAGAAGATCCGCTTCTCGCGTCACAACATCTACGCACGTGACGACAACACGTGTCAGTACTGCCGTCGGCAGCTCCCGCGCACGGAGCTCAACCTCGACCACGTGATCCCGCGCGCACGCGGCGGTCGCACGAGCTGGGAGAACGTCGTGTGCTGTTGCGTGCCGTGCAACCTGCGCAAGGGCTGCCGGCTCCCCGAGGAGGCAGGCATCAGGCTCATGAAGACGCCCGTGCGTCCGACGTGGAGCCCGGCCGCGCGGCTGCTCGGCGCCAAGCTCGGCCCGCGTCCGGCCCACCGCGAGTGGATCCCCTTCGTGGGGCTCGTGGACGCGTCGTACTGGAACACCGAGCTCGTCGACGAAGAGTAGGGCCCGTGCGTGGTGCGAGAGGGTAGGATGCCCCGCGCATGACCGACGAGACGACCAACACGCCACCTGAAGAGCTCGAGATCGAGCCCGTCACCGACGAGAGCGATGGCGACAACGAGCCACAGGCCGCGCCGGCACTCGGTGGGCCACGCATCATCGCCGTCGGTGGGGGCAAGGGCGGCGTCGGCAAGAGCCTCATCGCCGCGAACCTCGCGGTCTACCTCGCGCAGCTCGGCAAGCGCGTCGTGCTCATCGACGCCGACCTCGGCGGTGCCAACCTGCACAACTTCGTCGGCGTCGAGCGACCCACCGTCACGCTCGGCGACTTCTTCGACAAGCGTGTCGCGCGCGTGCAGGACTGCGTGGTGCCGACCGCCGTCGCCAACCTCGGCCTCATCTCGGGCGAGGGCGATCCGATCTGGGCGGCGAACCCGAAGCCGGCCACGAAGAACCGCCTGCTCTCGCAGATCCGCAGCGTCGAGGGCGACTACCTCATCTGCGATCTGCCGTCGGGCTCCGGCTTCACCGCGCTCGACTTCTTCCTCGTGGCCCACCTCGGTCTGCTCGTCGTCGCGCCGGAGCCCACGTCCGTGGAGAACACGTTCCGCTTCATCAAGAGCGCGTTCCTGCGCCAGCTCCGCGGCGTCCGCGAGCTCGAGAAGCTCGCGGCCGGCAAGGCCGACGGTGGCCTGCCCGCGCCGCTCGATCTGCTCGAGGCCGCGCGTCGCGATGCGCCGTCGGTCGCGCCGCGCATCGCCGACGAGATGAAGCGCTTTCGCCCTCGCCTCATCGTCAACCAGACCCGCGCGAAGAGCGATCACGAGCTCGGCGCCGCGCTGCGCTCGACCGGGCGGCGGCGGCTCGGGCTGTCCATCGAGTACCTCGGCGCGCTCGAGACCGACGACGCCGTGTGGCAGGCGGTGCGTCGTCGCAGGCCGCTGCTCACGGAGCACCCCGAGGCGAAGATCTCGAAGGACCTCGAGCGCATGGCGCGGCGGGTGATGGCCGCGTTCGACGAGAAGCCCACCGATCAGGAGCTGCCGCGTGCGACGCCGGAGCAGACGTTGTACGAGGTGCTCGAGCTCGAGCCCGGCGCCAGCGACGAGGAGATCCGCCGCGCGCACCGGCGGCAGCGCGAGATCTACGCGGGCGAGTCGATGGCGGTCGCTGGTCTCTACTCGCCGAGCGGCCTCACGGTCGTGCAGGACCGCCTGGAGGAGGCGTACGACACGCTCCTCGACGGCAAGCGACGCCACGAGTACGACGTCGATCTGTTTCCCAGCGGCAAGCCCTCGCGCAAGCTGCAGCCCTCCACCCCGCAGCTGATCGCCGTGCAGAGCACGCCTGCCTCGGGGCAGCCGGTCGAGACCTTGCCCACGCCCGAATTGCCCGAGCCCGTCATCAATGGAGACACCGAGATCACGGGTGCGCTGCTCCGCAAGCTGCGCGAGTCCCGCGGCGTGAAGCTCCAGGATATCGCCGCGCGCACCAAGGTCGGGGCGTCACACCTTCGCGCCATCGAAGAAGAGAAGTGGGACGCGATGCCGGCCGAGGTCTATCTTCGCGGCTTCCTCGTCGAGTTTGCGCGGTACCTGCGGCTCGATGTCGGGCACGTCACCCAGAGCTATCTGGGACGCTGGCGTCGCAACAGGCGCGCGGTCGCAGACTAGGCATACACGTCGGCGAGACCCGCACCTCCTGACCGGTCTGGTTCGTCATCACGTCACGCCTTGCTGGAGTTTGGAGCCATCTCCTCGTAAGCTCGTGGCATGGCTGCCATCGACAAACCCGATCGTGCGCGTCAGCTGGCTCGCGCCATCGCATCGGACCTGACGCTCTATCACGAGAAGGAGATCGTCGAGGGCATCGAGCACGACACGCTCTTCACGGTGATGAAGGATCACATCGAGGAAGGCCGCGCGCTGTTCAAGAGCCGCGTCATCCCCGAGATCTTCACGCTGAACCTCTACGACCGTGCCATCGTCGACGTGATGGTGAAGTCCAAGGGGCATGTGAAGTCGAAGATCTGGTAACGCACCGTCACACGGTCGACGAGGCGGACGCGGGCAAGCGCCTCGACGTCTGGCTCACGGCTCGCAGTGACGTCACCCGCTCGCAGCTGCGTCGGCGGATCGAGGCCGGCGAGGTCACCGTCGATGGCGCGGTTGTGCTCAGCGCGTCGCGGACGATGCGCGGCGGCGAGATGGTCGTGTTCTCGCCCGCCCCGGCCGAGGACGTGAGCGACCTCCCCGAGGACATCCCGCTCACGATCCTGTTCGAGGACGACGCGCTCGTGATCCTCGACAAGCCCGCGGGCCTCGTCGTGCACCCCGCCACCTCGCACCAGGACGGCACGCTCGTGAACGCGCTGCTTCACCACTGCGGCGAGAGCCTGCGAGGCATCGGTGGCGAGCGGCGCCCGGGCATCGTCCATCGACTCGACAAGGACACGTCGGGAGTCATGGTGGTCGCGAAGGACGAGGCGACGCTCGTCGCGCTGCAGCAGCAGTTCCACGATCACGATCTCGAGCGGCGCTACCTCGCGATCATCGAGGGCAGCGTCCCCGATCGCGGGAGCTACCGCACGAACCACGGACGCGACCCCAACGACCGCAAGAAGTTCTCGTCGAAGGGGAAGGGCGGTCGTCACGCGGTCACGCACTGGACCGTGAAGCAGCGCTTCCGCAACGCGACGCTCGTCGAGGTGCAGCTCGAGACCGGCCGCACGCACCAGATCCGTGTGCACTTCAAGGACGACGGGCATCCGCTCGTCGGCGACGTCGTGTACGGCCACCGCCCGCGCGACCCGCTGCTGCGCTCGGTGCACGAGGCGCTCGGCCGGCAGGCGCTCCACGCAGCCGTGCTCGGTATCAAGCACCCGCGTGATGGCCGTGTGCTGCGCTACGAGAGCGCACCGCCGCCCGACTTCGCGGCCGCGCTCGCCGCGCTCGCCGCCGACGCGACGCGATCCTGACAGCGCTGTCGCGGATCGAGCGCTCGGAGCGCATGCCGGTGCAGCTCATGCCGCTGTCGTTCCGCGACGGTGGCGGCGCGGGCATGTCGTTCCGGTTCTGACGACGGCGCGCGCGCGCTATCATCGCGCGCATGCTCGTTCGCTCGCACAAGCTCTCGGCGCGTCACGGCTACTCGACGCGCGAAGGCGGCGTGTCGACGGGTCGCTACGCATCGCTGAACCTGTCCTACAAGTGGGGCGACGCGCGCGAGAACGTCGACGAGAACCGTCGACGATTCGCAGCAGCAGGCGACTTCTCGCTCGAGCGCCTCTACACGGCGAAGCAGGTCCACGGCACTGACATCCTCACGATCGATGAGGGTAGCGATCGCGAGCACCTCGCATCGCAGGCCGCCGATGGCCTCGTCACCGACGTCCCTGGTGTCGCGATCGCCATCGGCACCGCGGACTGCGTGCCCGTGCTGCTGTCGGACGGATGTGGCCGCGTCGCTGCGCTGCACGCCGGCTGGCGTGGCACCGTCGGCGACATCGTGGGGCGTGGCGTCGACGCGCTCGTCGCGCTGGGCAGCGAGCGCGCCTCGCTCGTCGCTGCGCTGGGACCGTGCATCTGCGTGGGCTGCTTCGAGGTCGGCGAAGAGGTGGCCGCCCCGTTCGAGGTTCTCGGCGCCGTCGTGCGCGGACAAGGCAAGCCGCACGTCGATCTGCGCCTCGCCAACCGCGTGCTACTCGAGCGCGCCGGCGTGCACGAGATCGACGACGCACCACCCTGCACGATGTGCGAGCGCGATCGGTACTTCTCGTTCCGACGCGATGGTGGCGAGATCGGTCAGCAGCTCTCGTTCGTGATGTCGTCGTGAGGTACCTCGTTGCGCTCGCTTGCGTGCTCGCCGCGTGCAGCAACGATGCATCGGAGCCCGACCTCGGCACCGTGCTGGATGCGTCCATCGACCGAGACATCACCGCCACCGATCACGACGGCGATGGCCTCGACGATGCGGACGAGCTCCGCATCGCGAGCGACTACCTGCCCTTTCTCGCGATCGGTGCGGACGACCTGTGTCCGACGAGCGGGCTCGTCGTGCGCGTGACGCCTGCCGAGGTCGCAGGGCTCGTCCGCGTGCGTTATGGCTGGCTCTTCGATGAGGACTGCGACGTGGGCAAGCAGGGCGTCGTCGGCGGGATCGGCGTGCTCGTCGATCCGTCGAAGCCCGCGCCGCAGGGCATCGTGTCGCTGCGCACGGTGAGTCGACCCGATTCGTTCTGTCAGGCGCTGTCGACGTGCGGGCGGTGTCCGGGGCAGCTCGACTGCGAGCAGCTCGACGGCAAGCCCGCCGTGTGGGCGGGTCTCGATCGCCACGCGGTGTATGCGACGCGCTCCATCACATGCATGCAGACGGAGGCGTGCATGGCGGTCTGCGAGAACGCGACCACGAGCGCTGCGCCGCCCATGGTCAATGTCGGTGAGCCCGACGCGCCGCTCGTGCACGATCTCACCGACGCGGGCTTCATCTCTGGCGCGCAAGGCTGGAAGAGCACCGCGCTGTATCACTACGACCCGTTCGGAGGGCTGCCGTTCGGCGACGGCCCGCCGCTACGGACCGTGATCGACAATTC
>JBDTCO010000158.1:0-31717 GCA_039923495.1 Polyangia bacterium | reverse complement strand
CGAGCAGCGCGGCCTGCGCCTCCTCCAGCATTCCTGCAGCGGAGAGCGCGCGACCGAGCGCGAGCCGCAAGGGCACGTCGTCCGGTCGCTGCGAGAGTCCCTTGCGGCAGGCCTGGACCGCTTCTTCCGAACGACCCGAGGCCACGAGCAGATCCGCAAAGCGAACCAGCTGGGTCGGGTCTTTCAGGGCAGCCTGTCGTACCCGCTCGATGTCGTCGGCCATGAGCCCAAGGAGCATATGTCAGAACGCGTCTCCACGTCGAGCCGCGTGGTGAGGTCTGCAGCGAGCCGCTTGCCGAGGCCACGCACGTGACGAAGGCGCTCCACCCAGCTCGCGGCACCACGAGCGTCGAACGCATCGTGCAACGCGCGCGCGCGCGCGGGTCCGATGTGCGGGAGCGCCTCCCAGTCACGCACGCTCATGCGTCGTGGATCGAGCGGCGCGCCGAGGAGGAGGCGACGCTCCGTGGACAGCTCGCCGCACGGCCCGTCACGGCACAGCCGCGTGCGCGCTCGCGCTCGGAGGGACGTGCACGAGAGCCCCTGCCCGACCAGCTCGGTCGCATACGCGACCCGTGCCGCGAGCGGCGGACCGAGCGGCCGCGGCCCGACGAGTCGGAGCCACGCCACGCGGAGCTGCACGCAGGTGAGGACGAGGATACAGATCGCGAGCGGAACGGAGCGCACGAGACGCTCATCGGTCGAACCGTAGAGAAGTTGCTACGGCTGTGGGTTGCCGAGGCCGAACCCGTCGTGCAGGACGCGCACGGCCAGCTCGGCGTACTTCTGCTGCACGACCACGGACACCTTGATCTCCGACGTGGTGATCGCGCTGATGTTGATGCCCTCCTGCGCGAGGAGCTCGAACATGCGCTGCGCGACACCGGCGTGCGAGCGCATGCCGAGGCCGACGACGCTGACCTTCGCGATCGACTCCTCGGTGCGGATGGCGCCCTCGCTGAGCTCTGCCAGCACGCCGCGGAGCAGCTCGACGGCACGCTTGAGGTCACCCTTTGGCACCGTGAACGCCATGTCGGTGCGACCGGCATCGCTCGCGCTCTGCACGATCATGTCGACGACGATCCCCGCGCTCGAGAGCGGCTTCAGGATCGCGGCGGCCACGCCCGGACGATCCGGCACTCCGACCAGCGTCAGCTTGGCCTCGTCCTTCGTTGCGGTGACACCCGAGACGAGCACGGCTTCCATCGTTTCCTCTTCCGGGACGACCCACGTCCCCTCGCTGTCGTTGAAGCTCGAGCGCACATGGATCTTGACCCCGTGCTTCATGCCGAGCTCGACCGATCGGATCTGCAACACCTTCGCGCCGAGCGACGCGAGCTCGAGCATCTCCTCGTACGAGATGCGGCTGATCTTGCGCGCGTTCGAGCAGATGTTCGGGTCGGTCGTGTAGACGCCGTCGACGTCGGTGTAGATCTCGCACGCGTCGGCTCCGAGCGCGGCCGCGATGGCGACACCGCTCGTGTCCGAGCCGCCGCGACCGAGGGTCGTGACGTTGCCGTCCTCGTCCTGGCCCTGGAAGCCGGCGACGACGGCGATCTTGCCCTCGCGCAGCGCCGCGTGGATCTTCTCGCCGTCGATCGACTTGATGCGCGCTCGCGTGAATGCCGAGTCGGTGAGGATGCGCACCTGCGACCCGATGAACGACTGTGCGCGGCCGCCTTCCTTCTGCACGGCGAGGGTCACGAGACCGACCGAGACCTGCTCGCCCGTCGACGCGATCACGTCGAGCTCACGCTCGGACTCGGGCGGCGGTGCATCGTTGACCTCGCGCGCCAGGGCGAGGAGACGGTTGGTCTCACCCGACATCGCCGAGACGATGACGACCACATCGTGACCGGCTCGTTGCGTGGCGAGACAGCGGCGCGCGACTCCGCGGATGCGCTCGACGGACCCGACCGACGTACCGCCGTATTTTTGGACGATGAGCATTTTCGCGCGGCGCATCATGGACGAGGAGGCCCGCCGAAGAAAGCCCGATCACCACGGCGTGCCGATGACTGCCCGAGCTCGAAGTCGCTCGTGTGCGACAGCGCACGGAGCCGTCTCACGACGGGTTTTTTGTACGATGATGGCGGACATGCCCACAGTCCTAGCGCTCACGAGCTGCCCCGACGCGGAGGTCGCGGGGCGGATCAGCCGGGTGCTCGTCGAGGAGCGCCTTGCTGCGTGCGTCACCCAGCTGCCCGGCGCGCGCTCCGTGTTCCGCTGGGAAGGCACGGTCCAGGAGGCCGAAGAGGTCGTCTGCCTCATCAAGACGACGACCGAGCGCCTGCCCGATCTCCGCCATCGCTTGCCGCTGCTGCACCCCTACGCGCTACCCGAGCTCGTGGTCCTCGACGTGAGGGACGGCCTGCCTGCCTACCTCGCGTGGATCGCCACCGAAACAACGTAGCTCGAAGCTAGAGCGCGAGGAGCTCCTTCACCTTGGCGATGACCTGGGGAGCCTGGATGGGCTTGGTGATGTACGTGTTTGCGCCGAGCGCGAGCGCACGCTGACGATCCTCCTCGGCGCCCTCCGTCGTGATGATGATCACGGGGATGTGTTTGAGCGCGTCGTCCGAGCGGATGCGGCGCACGAGCTTGAGACCATCCATGATCGGCATGTTGATATCGGTCAGGATGATGTCGAACGTGGTCGTCGCGAGCTTGCCGAGCGCGTCCACGCCGTCGCGTGCCTCCACCACGGACAGGCCTTTGACACGATGCAAGGCGAAGACGATGAGCTGCCTCATCGTCGGCGAATCTTCCACTACGAGCGCGGTCGGCATCGGCTACACGAGATCGACAGCGCCCCAGAGTGCGAGCGGTCGGCCTTTCAGCTCCGCGCCCAGCCGGGCGCTCTGCAGCGCAGAGCCGGCATGATCGCCGAGCAGCTTGAACAACTCGAAATCGACGTCCGCCAGCTCCGTCTTCTGCAACAGGAGCTCCCAGACCGCGATGATCCCGACGATCTTCTCGCCGAGCTTGAGCGGGACGCACACCATCGGAGCCGCAGTGACTGGCCGCGCGCGGAGCGGTCCCGTCGGCAAGAGCGCCTCTCCGCGCATCGGTCCCACGAGCGCAGCGTTGCCAATGCTGGGTTGCGGCACGTCCGACCGCTCCACACCCTCCGACACGAGCGTGCGCAAGATACCGCGCTCCTCGTCGACGAGCTGGATCGCGAACGTCTTGGCACCGACGAAGTTGAGCAAGATCTCGACGAGCACGCTGGCGAGCTCGCCGAGCTCCACGGCCGAGTGCAGCGCCTGCGACGCGACGAAGAGATTCGCGAGGTTGTTGTTCTCGCGCTCGATTTCGAGGAGCCGTGCCGCGTAGTCGTGTGGCGCCTCGCTGCCGCCGCGCGTCGAGGCCTCGAGCTCGACGACGCGCTGCCGGAGACGCTCGTTCTCGCGGATGAGCTCCTCGGTGAGCTCGGCACCGCGCTTGAAGAACGTCTCGATGAACTCGCGCTTGTGCTCGGCCAGCGCCGGCGTTTCGGCCTGCTTCGGGGGCGCGGAGGGGCTCGGAGGCGTCGTCGTCATGCGCGTGCGCTGCGAGTGTACATCAGCCCCTCATCAGCCGAGCGAGTGCCTGCGGCATCTGGGCCAGCGACAGCACCTCGTCGACGACCCCCGTGCCGATGCACTCCTGCGGCATGCCGAAGACGACAGCGCTCTCCTTCGACTCGGCGAGCACCTTGCCACCGGCCGCGTGCACTGCACGCACGCCGCGCGCGCCATCGGACCCCATGCCCGTCAGCACGAGCGCGACGAGGCGATCACCGACGACGGAAGCCGCCGTCGTGAACATCCGGTCCACCGACGGAACGAACAGATCGTCCGGCGCCGCGGGCACCACCTCCGTGACGACGAGGCCGCTCTGCCGCTTCAGCGTGAGCGAGAAGCCACCCGGTGCAACGAGCACCTGGCCCGTGACGAGCGTCTCTCCGCCCTTTGCCTCTTCGACCCGCCACCCCGTCGTGCGCTGCAGCCGCTCGGCAAAGGTGGTCGTGAACCTCGGCGGCATGTGCTGGGTCACCACGATCGCAACCGGCAGGGTTCGATCGAGCTGCGCGAGGAGCTGCTGGATCGCGGGCGGTCCACCCGTGGAGGCCCCAATCGCGAGGATGCGCGCGGGCGGTACACCGACCTCGGGCAACGGCGCCGCCGGGCAGCTCGCGGTCGCCGGCACGCGTCGCTGCGAGCGCTCCGTGAGCCCGACGACCCGCAGCTGCGTGACGAGCTTGATCTTGCGTCGCACCTCCGCCTCGATGCCGCGCAGCTCGGCGGTCGGTCGCTGCGACGGCTTCGCCACGAAGTCGAGCGCACCGAGCTCGAGCGCACGAAACACGTTCTCTCGCGAGGCGAGCCCAGAGATGACGATGATGGGCGTGGGCCGCTGCGCCATCACGAGGCGCATGAACGAGAAGCCGTCCATCTTCGGCATCTCGAGATCGAGGGTCACCACGTCGGGCTGCAGCTGGAACACGCAGGCGAGCGCTTCTTCACCATCGGCGGCGCGACCGACGACCTCGATCTCCGGGTCGGCCTCGATCATCTGCGCGATCGTCTGGCGATTGAACGCCGAGTCGTCGACGACGAGGACTCGGATGCGACGGTGCGGCTTGCCGGTATCGTCCACGGTCAGGTGTGCCGCACGGGGGGACGGCGATAGACCAAGTCGTTCGGCAAGTGCACGAGCTCGAGCTCCGCTGCGAGAGCGGCGAGCGATTCCGAGTGGCCGAGCAGCAGGTAGCCGCCGGGGTGCAGCTTCCGCTCGAGCGTCGAGATGACGCGCTTCCGTGACTCTGCGTCGAAGTAAATGAGCACGTTTCTGCAGAAGGCCACATCGAACGTACCGAGCACCGAGGTTGCGTCGGAGTCGACGAGGTTGATCTGCCCGAAGCGGCAGAGGTCGCGCACCTCGTACTTCACGCGGTGCTTGCCATCGACCACGTCGAACCAGCGTTCGATGCGTGCCTCGTCGGTGACACGGAACGAGCCTGGGCCGTACTCGGCGGTCCGCGCCGTGCGCAGCGCCTTGCGCGAGATGTCGCTTCCGAAGACGCGCACGTCCCAACCGGTGAAGAGCCCGCTCTCGAGGATGAGCATCGCGATGGTGTAGACCTCCTCGCCGCTGGAGCAGCCGGCGGACCAGATGCCGAGGCGACGCGAGCGTGCGCGCTCGTGTGCGAGGCGCGGCAGGAGGTGCTCCGAGAACGAGTCGAGCTGGGAGCGCTCGCGAAAGAAGTACGTCTCGTTCGTGGTGACGCGATCTGCGATCTCGTCGAGCTCTGCCTTTCGGATCGACTCGGGCGACGCACGGAGGACCCGCTGGTACTCGTGGAAGTCGGGCAGCGCGAGCGCCGGCAGGCGCGACGCCAACCTGCGACGCAGGAGATACAGCGCGCCATCCTCGAACCAGTTTCCCGTCTGCTCGTAGATGAAGTCGCGCACGAGTCGCAGCGCCTCATGCGTGCGGCCGTCCGGATCGGAGTCGGCCGCGGAGACGAACGTGCCGCCCGTGATGTCCGATCGGTCAGCCACGGATCACCTCGCGGTCCAACGCCGCATGGCGGTCAGCGCCATCAGGTGCTCCGCTCGACGAGATCGCGCAGCGCGTCGGCGATGAAGTCACGCTGGCGGCGCACCGCCAGCGGCACGCGCAGGTCGAACAGCAGGCGCCCTTCCTCGAGATCCGTGCGCAGGCGCGCCTCGAGTTCGCCGAGATCACCTTCGCGCGCGCGGAGGACCGCGTCGCCATTGTAGAGCGCGATGTCGCTCACGATGAGGCGCGCGAGCCGCTCTGCGCGCGTGATCGCAGCGTCGCTGGACCTCTCCTCGTCGTGCTGCGCGAGCTCCGCCTCGCCCGCGACGCGCACCTCGGCATCGTGCTCGCGCATCGGCGCGGCCGGCTCGGGCGCCGCCGTGCCCACCGCCACGAGCTTGGGAATGAGTGAGTCGGTGATGTGGTGCTGCTCCACGTAATCGTCCGCCCCGTACAGCGATGAAGGCCGCCGCTTGTAGCTCGTGCGGTTGTAGACGGACGCGACCAGCACGACCGGTACACGCGGCGTGCACGCCCGCGCCGCATCGATGATCTCGACGACGAACGTCCCCGAGATGGCCACGTCGAGGACGAGCGCATCGACGAGGAGCTCGTGCAGGAGCGGCACACAATCGTCGCCGTCGGAGACACTCAGCACCTTGTAGCCGGCGCGCTTCAACACGACCTCGATGACACCGCGGATGGTCTCGTTGTCGTGTGCAACCAGCACGGTGCTCATCGTGCGCCTCGATGCGGCTCTGGCTCGAAGTCGCGACCAGCGAGGATCGCACGCTCACGCGGTCCCAGCAGCCGGTCGACGTCGATGACCATGTGCAGGCGGCCATCGTACGTCGCGACTGCACCGAAGGTGCGCGAGTCGGTGTCGATGTGCGCGAGAGGCGGCGCCGGCTTGAGCTCCGACGCCGGGACGCGGATCGGCTCGCGGACGCGGTCCACGACCAGCCCGAGGATGAGCCGGCGCCCGGGTCCGAGCCCGACGTCCACCGCGACGATGAGCAGCTTGCGTCGCAGTCCGTCGCCGGACGGGAGACCGAAACGACGGCGCAGATCGACGACCGGCAGGATCGCGCCACGCAGATCGATGACGCCCTCGAGGAACGTCGGCCCGCGCGGGATGACCGTGACCGGGAGGGGTTGGATGACCTCCTTCAGCCGCATGATGTCGATCGCGTAATCGCCGCCCGCGAGCTCGAAGGCGACGAGCTGGACGCTCGCCGCCTCGACCTCGGGCGTGGGAGGTGCCTGACGCTGCGACGGTCCCTTCACGTGTGCGGCTCCGGGTGCGCGCGCAGCTTGCGGTGACGGTCGAGCTCCCCTTGGATGTCGAGCAGCGGCTGGATGTCGAGGAACATCACGATGCGATCGGGCGAGTCGATCGAACGACCGAGGCCGCCGATGTAGCGCTCGGCGCCTCCGCGGGCGACGCCGAAGATCGCTGGCGCCGGCTCGATGGCGCTGGCGCGGAACCTCTCGAGGCCAACGACGCCTTCGACCTGGAGCCCGAACCGCTGCGCGCCGTGCTGCACGATCACGACCCGCGTCGCACGTCCAGGCGCCGAACGCCCGAGCCCGACCCGATCGCGCAGATCGACGACGGGGATGATGGCGCCGCGCACGGACATGACACCGAGCACGAAGACCGGCAGGCGCGGCACCTCGGTGATGTCCGTGAGCTTGATGATCTCGCCAATGTTCTCCGTCGGCAGGCCGTAACACTCGTTCGCAATGTTCACGCAGAGCAGCGTGGTGAGCGCCTCGTCGCGTCCGCGATCGGTCGCGTGGAGGTACGTCTCCTCCGTCGCGAACGGCGGCGTGTTGGCACCGAAGCTCATGCCGCCTCCGTGCGCGTCGCCATCGCTTCTTCCACCATGGCCGCGACGTCGAGCACGAGCACCGTGCGCTTGCCGCCCAGCTCCGTCGCACCGGCGATACCTGGCGTGCCGTCGAGCGCGGGCCCCAGCGCCTTGACGACGATGTCTTCTTGCCCGATGAGCTCGTCAACGATCAGCCCGAGGCGGTGCTGCGCGAGGCCGACGACCACCACGAAGCAGCGCCGCGGCGGTGACCGCTCCGTGGACAGCTCGAAGAAGCGCTCCACGCGCACGAGCGGGAGCGTCTGCCCGCGGAGCGTCATCACCTCGCGTCGGGAGAGCGTGGTCACCTCGTCCATGCCGAGCCGCAGGGACTCGAGCACCGAGTTGAGCGGTATACAGTAGGTGCGGCCCGCGACCCTCACGACCAGCGCCTGAATGATCGCGAGCGTCACCGGCAGCTGGATGGAAAAGTGCGTGCCCTGCCCGCGCTCGGAGGTCACGTCGATGATGCCGGAGAGACGTGCGATGTTCGTCTTCACGACGTCCATGCCGACCCCGCGGCCGGAGATCTGATCGGCGACGCCCTTCGTCGACAGCCCGGGCAGGAAGATGAGGTTGTGGATCTCCCGCGACGTGAGCGCCTCGGCCTCCGCGGCACCCAGCACCCCGCGCTCGATGGCCTTCTCGAGCAGCCGCTCCTCGTCGAGGCCCGCGCCGTCGTCGGAGATCTCGATGACGACGTGACTGCCGCGCTGCTCGGCGAGCACCGTGACCGTACCCGTCTCGGGCTTCGCCTTCGCGCCACGAACGGCCGGCGACTCGATGCCGTGATCGATGGCGTTGCGGATGACGTGCATCAGCGGATCGGACAGCTCCTCGACGATGAGCTTGTCGAGCTCCGTGTCACCACCGCTGATGACCAGCCTGATCTCCTTGCCGGCATCGCGCGACAGCTTGCGCACCACGCGCGACAGCTTGTCGAACACCTGACCGAGCGGGACCATGCGGATATCGAGCACGCCGGCCTGGAGCTCGTCGAGCTTGCGCTCGAGCGCCCGCATCTCGCGGTGCATCGTGCGCGCAACCGGAAGCGCGGTCCGTTGCTGGCGCAGCACGTCGAGCACCTCGTCGAGGCCGGCGCGCACATTGCCCAGCTCGCCCACGAGGTTCATCAGCGAATCGAGCTTGCGGATGTCGACGCGCACCGTCTGCGCGACGGAGCGCAGCGATGCCTCGAGCGGCTCCTCGGCGTCCAGCTCCACGCGCAGCGCCGACGCGCGCAACCCGGGTGCCGACGACTTGACCGGAGGAGGTGCGCCGACGCGCGGGATGGCCACCACCCTGCAGCGACGCTCTGCAAGCGCCTCCGTGATGTCGCTCATGCGCTGCAGCGACGCGAACAAAATGTCGAGGTCGAGGTCCGTCGGCGACGCGGCATCCGCGCCCGGCAGAAACGCGAGCGTCTCGCCGAGCGGCTGCAGCGTGGCCTTCACATCCCTGAGCCCCGAGTCGAGCGACTCGATCGAGAACGTCGCCTTCACGAGGTACAGCTGCCGTCCCTCCGTCACGCTCTGACGGAGGCGGTGCTCTTCGTACTCGGTGAGCACCGACAGGAGCTCGGGCTCGATCGCGTAGCCCGCCAGCACGTCCTCCGTCGGCGCGGGCACGGCGGTCCCGGCGCGATCGAGGCGCGCCGCGAGATCGGCGAGGTCACCGAGGCCTGCTGCGTCATCGGCGCTATCGGACGCAGCCGCGCGGATGAGCTGGTGGAACGCTGCCACCGACTCGAACAGGAGATCGAGCGTCTCGGGCGTCAGCGCTGCGCGACCGAGGCGCAGCCCGTCGAGCAACGTCTCGAGGTGGTGCGACAGCTCGCCCATCCGCGACATGCCGAACAGCCCCGAGAGACCCTTGAGCGAGTGCACGGCGCGGAACGCCTCGTTCAGGACCTCGGGATCGAAGCGGCCAAGCGCGCGTCCTTCGTCGAGCCTCACGAGGTCGCGCGAGAGCAGCTCGACGTTCTCCTGCGCCTCGGCAAGGAACTCCTCGCGTGCTCGATCCTGCGTGCTCACACGCCCTCGGCGGACATCACCGTGAGCTTATCAGATTAACGAGGGGCTTCCGAGATCGGAGCTGAAGCGTCGGATGAGCTCCCCCGCTTCCTTCTGCGCGGCCTGCGACTCGACGACCACGAGGCGGACCGGCGGCGCCTGATTCTCGTGATTCTGTCCGAACTGCTGCTCGGCCCCCTCGAGCAGGAGCTCGAGTGCGCGCCGCGCGGACAGCGCCCCCGTGGAGCGTCCGGGGGGCACGATCCCGATGACCGGCCCCGCCTCGGGCGCTGCTGTTGCACCTGCAGGGGCGTCGACGAGCTGTCGCAAGGTACCGAGGAGCTCGCTCACCGCCTTGCGAGCGACGCTCTCGTCGAAGCTGCGCTGCGGCCCGAGCCCGAACAGCACGAGCCGCGAGAACGGCAGCCGCGGCCCGGTCGGCAGGAGGAGCTTCTCGCCGAACACGCCGCGCAGCTTCACCGCCTCGCCGCGATCGTCGCGCTGCGGACCGATTCGCGCGCCGAGCAGCCGCGAGATGCGTCCGCCGAGCCGCCAGTCGCAGAGCCCGGCGGCTCCACGAAGCGGGCGCTCATCGTCGAAGAACGGCAGCCCGAGGACGCTCGGCCGAACGCCCTCGCGCAGGAGCGCGTCCCAGCGGGAGAGCTCCGCACCGAGAAACCCGACGTTCATGCCTTGCGCTTCTTCTTGTGAGGCCCGCCGTCCTTGCCGCCGAGCTCGTCGAGCACGCGATCGAGGATGCCATTGACGAACGCGGGCGACTCGGCAGTGCCGAAGCGCTTTGCGATCTCGATGGCCTCGTTGATCGCCACCTTCGCGGGGACGTCGCTCGCCTCCTTCAGTTCCCACGCACCAACGCGCAGGAGGTTGCGATCGACGCGCGCCATGCGATCGAGTCGCCAGTTGCGGGACGCCCGCTGCAAAAGCGCGTCGAGCTCGCCGCGACCGCTGATGACCCCGCGTACGATGCGTGTGGCGAGGTCGCGCGCGATGAGCTGCGCCTCGTCGTCGAGCGGGGCCTGCCCCGACACGTCGGTGCTCTCGGCGAACGAGCGCGAGAAGTGGCTCCCGTACAGCTGCAGCGCCTCCTCCGCCGTGAGGTGCGCCTGGGTGTCGGCTTGATACAGGATCTGGAGCGCGATCTCTCGACCGCGCCTGCGCGTTGCGGCGTCCAAGGATCAGTCTGCGAGCTGTGCGATGTGGCCGTAGAGGCGGGCCATCTCGACGGCCGCCATGGCCGCGTCGGCGCCCTTGTTGCCGGCCTTCGTGCCCGCACGTTCGACGGACTGCTCGATGGTGTCGGTGGTGAGCACGCCGAAGATCACGGGGATCTTCGCTTGCTGCGCGATCGCCGAGATGCCCTTGGCGCATTCTCCCGCGACGTAGTCGAAGTGCGCGGTGGCGCCGCGGATCACGCAGCCGAGGCAGACCACTGCATCGAAGCGACCGCTATCGACGAGGCGACGCGCGACCCCGGGGATCTCGAAGGCGCCGGGACAGCGCGCGACCGTGATCGCCGCGCGATCACCGCCGAGGCGCACGACGGTGTCGATGGCGGCCTCGACGAGCCGCTCGACGATGAAGCCGTTGAAGCGGCCGGCGACGATGGCGACCCGCAGGCCCTTGGCGGACAGCTCGCCGCTCAGCTCTCGAACGTTGGACATGGTTCTCTCTATCTTTACGGGGCAGGACGATTGATCGCGAACACGGGCGCCTCGCGGCCGGCCTCATGGCTGGTGAAGGGCACGCGCTCGACGACCTCGAGCCCGTAGCCTTCGAGGCCGGGGATGCGCCGCGAATGATTGGTGAGCAGGCGTAGGCGACGGACGCCCAGATCGTGCAACACCTGCGCGCCGAGGCCAAAGTCGCGAAGAAGGTGCTCGCTCGACGGCACGGGCATCGCTTCCTTGAGGATGCGCGCGCGGAACTCGGGCTGCAGCGGCGAGCCTCCCGGCGGGTACACGTACAGAAATACGCCGCGGCCCTCGTCCTCAATCATGCGCAGCGCGTGCGGCACCGCCGCAGAGGTGGCGCCGAACACGTCGCCAATCGGGCTGTAGTTCTGCGCGCGCACCAGCAGCGGATCCTTGAACGTGGCCGGATCGCCGAGCGAGAGCGCGAGATACTCCGTTTCCTGCAGTACACCCTGCGGCATCATCGTCTGGTAGAGCGATGCGCGGAACGTGGCCGTGATGCCGGGCAGGTTCGGCTTGAGCGTGCCCTCGGCGACCTTCTTGACGAGCGACTCGGACTGAAGCCGGTACTCGATGAGGTCGGCGATGGTGACGATGCTGATGCCGTGCGCCTTGCCGAACAGCTCGAGATCGGGCATGCGCGCCATCGAGCCATCGTCGTTCATGATCTCGCAGATGACGCCGGCCGGCTCGAGGCCCGCGAGGCGCGCGAGGTCGACCGACCCCTCGGTCTGACCGGTGCGCACGAGCACGCCGCCACGACGCGCGCGCAGCGGTGCAACGTGGCCCGGCGTGATGAGATCCTCCGCCTTCGCATCGGGCGCGACGGCCGCGCGGATCGTGACGGCGCGATCCTGCGCGCTGATGCCCGTGGTGACCCCGCTTCGGGCCTCGATGGTGACGGTGAACGCCGTGCCGTACGGGCTGCCGCCGCGCTGGCTCGGGCGACCGCCCTGCAGCGGGAGCTCGAGCGCGTCGGCCTTGTCCTCGGTGAGCGTGAGGCAGATGAGCCCACGGCCCCACTTCGCCATGAAGTTGATGGCCTCGGGCGTGACCATCGACGCGGCCATCGTGAGGTCGCCTTCGTTCTCTCGATCCTCGTCATCGACGAGGATGACCATCTTGCCGGCGCGGATGTCCGCGAGCGCGCTGCGGACACGCGCCGACTTGTTGGCGACCTCAGACATAGCCATTCTCCTTCAGCATCGCGAGCGTGAGCCCGCCTTCTTGCGCTCGCGGCCCGAGCAGCCGCTCGACGTACTTCCCGATCAGGTCGACCTCGAGGTTCACACGGTCGCCGACGACGCGCTTCGCGAGCGTCGTGGCGCTCTGCGAATGCGGGATGAGCGACACCCGGAAGCCATCGCTTTCGAGCGCGTTGATCGTGAGGCTGATGCCATCGATGCAGATCGAGCCCTTCTCGATGACGTAGCGCAAGAGCAGCTCCGGCATCGCGATGCGCACGTCCCACGACTCGCCGCGCTGGCTCGTCTCGACGATGCGACCGACGCCGTCGACATGGCCCTGCACCAGGTGACCGCCCATGCGGTCGCCGAGCCGCATCGCGCGCTCGAGGTTCACGTGGCGGCCTGCGGCGTGCGTGCCCAACGTCGAGCGCTGCATCGTCTCGGGACCGACCTCGAGCTCGACGTGGCCCGGACGCGCGGTGACGACGGTGAGGCAGACGCCGTCGATCGCGAGGCTCGCTCCCAGCGGCATGATCTCGTCGAGGATGCGCGCCTCGACGCCGAGCCGGACACCCTGGCCCTGTCTCGTCACGGCCGCGATGCGGCCGACCTCTTCGACGAGCCCCGTGAACATGCCCGGCCTATACCACAGGGGCGCGTCGCTGGCGCGATTGTGAAGCCGCGGTCGCGCTCAACGCAGACGGCCGCTGATGTGGACGTCGTCTCCGAGCTTTTTGATGGTGGGGCCCGAGAGGCGCCGTGCCGCGTCCATCGTCGCTGCGCCCGGACCCGCGAGGAGCGGGACGCCATCACCGCCGATGAGCAGCGGCGCGACGAACACGTGCACCTCGTCGACGAGCCCCTCTCGTAGCAGCGCGCCGTGGACCTGTCCGCCGCCCTCGACGAGCACGGACCTTAGCTGATGCGCTCCGATGGCCTCGAGCAGCGCGGTCATCGCGATGCGTTCGCCGGGCAGCACGACGACCTCGGCCCCACGCGCGAGGAATGGTGCGTGCCCTGACTCCTGCGTCGTGAAGATGATGGATCCAGGTACAGCCTTTGCGTCCGGGGAGATCTTGAGCGCGCCGTCGAGGATCAACCTGCGCGGATCGCTCCCCTTCACGTCACGCACCGTGAGCGACGGGTCGTCCGCGAGCACCGTCCCGGCGCCGACGAGGATCGCGTCGTGCGCGGCGCGCAGCCGATGCGCCTCCTTGCGCGCGGCCTCGCCGGTGATCCACTTGCTCTCGCCGCTCGACGTGGCGAGGCGTCCGTCGAGGCTGACCGCGCCCTTCAAAGTGACCCACGGTCGTCCCGTGCGGATCCACTTGTCCCAGGCATGGTTCAGCTCGAGCGCTTCCGCCTCGAGCATCCCGGCCTCCACCTCGATCCCCGCCTCGAAGAGCCGAGCGCGGCCGCGCCCCACGACGTGCGGGTTCGGGTCGGACATCGCGAAGATCACGCGCGCGACGCCGGCGGCGATGAGCGCCTCGGTGCACGGCCCCGTGCGACCCTCGTGGTTGCAGGGCTCGAGCGTGACGTAGGCCGTCGCGCCGTGCGCTGCGCTCCCCGCCTTGCGCAGCGCCTCGACCTCCGCATGCGGACCGCCGGCACGCCTGTGCCACCCCTCGGCGACGATGGCGTCGTGCTTGACGAGCACGCAACCGACCATCGGGTTGGGCCGCGTGGTGCCACGTCCACGTGCGGCGAGCGCGAGCGCCCGCCGCATGAAGCTGACGTGGCGCTCGTTCACGCTACTCGTAGCGACGAACGATCAGCGTCGAATTGGTGCCGCCGAAGCCGAAGCTGTTGCTCAGCGCGACGTCGCAGCGAGCCTGACGCGCCGTGTGCGGCACGTAGTCGAGCCGACACGCGGGATCCTGGTTGTCGAGGTTGATCGTGGGAGGGATGACGCCGGTGTGGACCGCCAGCACCGCAAACGCGGCCTCGACGCCGCCGGCTGCGCCCAGCATGTGCCCTGTCATCGACTTGCTCGACGACACCATGAGCTTCTTCGCGTGCTCGCCGAACACCAGCTCGACGGCGACCGACTCCGCGATGTCACCCTGCGGCGTCGAGGTGCCGTGAGCATTCACGTAGACGACGTCGGACACGTCGATCTTCGCGTCCTTGAGCGCGATGCGCATGCAGCGCTGCGCACCTTCACCCGAGTCGGGTGGCTGCACCATGTGGAACGCGTCGGAGGATGCGCCGTAGCCGATGATCTCCGCGTAGATCTTCGCGCCACGCTTCTTCGCGTGCTCGAGCTCCTCGATGAAGACGACCCCGGCCCCCTCGCCCATCACGAAGCCATCCCGGTCGGTGTCCCACGGACGGCTCGCCTTCGTCGGCTCGTCGTTGCGCGTCGACATCGCGCGCATCGCGTTGAAGCCGCCGACACCCAGCGGCGTGACGGTGGCCTCGCTGCCGCCTGCGACCATGGCGTCGGCATCGCCGCGCTGGATGAGCCGCATGGCCTCACCGATGGAGTGCGCGCCGGTCGAGCATGCCGACACGTGCGACATGTTCGGGCCCTTGAGCCCGTAGCGGATCGACACGAGGCCCGGTGACATGTTGACGATGATCGCGGGCACGAAGTACGGCGAGATGCCGCGCCGCGGTCCCTTCTCGGTGAGCGCGGCGTAGGTGCGCTCGATGGTGGAGACGCCCGACAGGCCAGAGCCGATGTAGACGCCGATCCGCTCTGCGTTCTCGTCGCTGACCTTGATGCCCGAGTCCTCGATGGCCATCTTGCTGGCGGCCACCGCGAAGTGGAGGAAGCGATCCATCCACCGCGCCTCGCGCTTGTCGTCGATGAACGCCAGCGGGTCGAAGCCCTTCACCTCGCCGGCGATCTTCGTGGCGAAGTCCTTTGTATCGAAGAGCGTGATCGGCCCGATGCCGCTCTTCCCTTCGACCAGCGCCGACCACGTCTCTTCACGCCCGATACCCAGTGGCGTGACGAGCCCGATGCCGGTGACGACGACCCTGCGCTCGCTCATTGATCTCGTTCCTTTAGGCCGAGACGTGCGTCTTGATGTACTCGATGGCGTCCTTGACGGTGCGGATCTTCTCGGTGTCCTCGTCGGGGATCTCGATGGAGAACGCCTCTTCGAGCGCGAGCACCAGCTCGACGACGGCGAGCGAGTCGGCCTTCAGATCCTCGGTGAACGACGAGTCGGGACGCACGATCTCGGGGCTGACCTCGAGCTGTTTGACGACGATCTCTTTGACCTTGTCTTCGATAGACATGATGACTCCTCGGTAACTTCGTAGCTGGGGAAACGTCGGACCTTTTACATCAAAAGGCCGCCGTTGACGCGAATGACCTGACCCGTCACGTAGCTGGCTCTTTCGCTGACGAGAAAGCGGACGGTCTCGGCGACGTCGGCTGCGCTGCCGATGCGACCGAGCGGGATCTGCTTGAGCAGGGCCTCGCGTGCGTCACCGACGACGTGCTTGGCCGTCATGTCCGTCTCGATGAAGCCGGGCGCGACGCAGTTGACGGTGATGGCGCGCGACGCGAGCTCGCGCGCCAGCGACTTCGTCATGCCGATGAGGCCAGCCTTCGCGGCGGCATACGCGACCTGCCCCGCGTTGCCCATCTCGCCGATCACCGACGAGATCGTGACGATGCGACCCGTCTCGCTCTTGAGCAGGTAGCGCGCGGCAGCCTTGCAGAGGTGGAACGCGCCCGTGAGGTTGACGTCGAGCGTACGCGCCCAGTCTTCCTTCTTCGCGCGGAGCAAGAGCGCGTCGATCGCGACCCCCGCGTTGGCGACGACGATGTCGAGGCGCCCCTGCTCCGTCGCGAGCTGCTTGATGGCAGCGTCGACGGCGGGCCCGTCGGAGACATCGAAGCGAGTCAGCGATCCCTTGCCGCCTCGCTCCTCGATGCCTCGCAGGACCTCGGCTGCGGCCGCCTCGTTGGCGGTGTAGTTGATGGCGACGAAGATACCGTCCGCGGCGAGGTGCTCGGCGATGGCGCGGCCGATGCCGCGCGACGCCCCGGTTACGATGGCGACTCTCATGCTGTGCTCCCGAGCGTGGGTAGATCGAGGATGGTGATGGACGGAGCGATGCGCTTCACGAGTCCGCGCAGGACGTTGCCGGAGCCGACCTCGTACGCCTCGGTGACGCCCATCTTCGCGAGCGCGAGCACCGACTCTTCCCAGCGGACGCTGCCCGTGACCTGGCGCGAGAGCAGCGCCTTGGTCTGCGACGAGTCCTTGTACGGCTCGGCGGTGATGTTGGCGACGACGGGGAGCTTCATCTCGGCGAGCGGCACGTCGATGAGCGCCTGCGCGAGCTTGTACGCGGCCGGTGCCATGAGCGCCGAGTGGAAGGGCGCGGACACGGGGAGCGCCTTCACGATCTTCGCGCCCTTCTCCTTCGCCAGCTTCATCGCCCGCTCGACGGCGCCCTTGTGCCCGGCGATGACCACCTGCCCGGCGCCGTTGAAGTTCGCGGGCTGACACGCGTCGCTCTCGTCCGGTGACGCTTCCCTGCACGTGTCTGCGACGGTCTTGCCTTCGAGGCCGATGATCGCCGCCATGGCGCCCTGTCCCTCGGGAACCGCTTCCTGCATGAACTTCCCACGCAGGTGCACGAGGCGCACAGCATCGGCGAACTCGAGCGCGCCCGCGTACACGAGCGCCGCGTACTCGCCGAGCGAGTGACCCGCGACGACGTCGGCCTCGATGCCGCGCTGTGCAAGCTCGTCGAGCCACGCGATGGACACGGTGAGGAGCGCCGGCTGCGTGTTGGCCGTGCGCTGCAGGTCGGCCTCGGGACCGTTCGTGATGATGCTCGAGATCGAGTAACCGAGTGCGGCGTCTGCCTCGTCGAAGCGACGACGAGGCAGGCCGGCATCCATGCCGACCTTCTGCGAGCCCTGACCGGGGAACAGGAACGCTCTCATCACATCCTCACGAGCGCCGAGCCCCAGGAGAAGCCGGCACCGAGCGCGGCCATGAGGACGAGCTGACCGGGCTTCACGAAGCCGGCCTCGCGAGCCTCGTCGAGCGCGATCGGGATCGAGGCCGACGACGTGTTGCCGTACTTGTGGATGTTGAGGAAGAACTTCTCGAACGGCACCTCGATACGCTGCGCCACGGCCTCGATGATGCGGAGGTTGGCCTGGTGCGCGACGACGACATCGACGTCGGACGCCTTGTAGCCGTTCGTCTCGAGCGCGGTCAGCGCGGCGCGGCTGATGTTCTTCACGGCGTGCGAGAACACCTGCTTGCCCTGCATCTTGACGAAGTTGTCGCGACGCTCGAGCGACGCGACGCTCGGTGGGATCGCTGTGCCGCCACCGGGGATACAGAGCATCGTCGCTGCAGCGCCGTCGGCGTAGATGTGCGTCGAGAAGATGCCGCGTGCCTCGGGATCACGCACATCGGCGACGGACTCCACGGGGCCGACCACGGCGGCCCCGGCCCCATCGCCGAACAGGATGCACGTGTTCCGGTCCGTCATGTCGATGGTGCGCGAGAGCACCTCGGTACCGATGACGAGCACGTGCTTCATCGTGCCGGCGCGGATCATCGCGTCGGCGACGGAGAGCCCGTAGATGAAGCCGGCGCACGCGGCGGCCATATCGAAGGCCGGGCAGGAGGCACCGATCTTCTGCTGCACGATGACCGCGGTCGCGGGCAGCGGCGAGTCGGGCGTGACGGTGCAGACGATGATGAGGTCGAGCGACGCGGGCGAGATGCCGGCGCTCTTGCATGCGGCGAGGCCAGCCTCGGCGCACAGGTCACTGGTGACGCGTCCCTCCTCGAGGAACCGTCGCTCGCGGATGCCGGTGCGCTCGACGATCCACGCGTCCGAGGTGTCGACCATCTTCGCGAGATCTTCGTTGGTGACGACGCGCGAGGGCACGCCTTTGCCCGTACCGAGGATCCGTGAACGCTTGACCATCTCTCCTGCTCCCCTGCCTGCGCTATGCGCCGGCCGCCTTTTCCCACAACGGCGACGAGTCCGCGAGGGCGACTTTCACTGCGTCGACGAGGCCCGCGCTCGCGAGTCGGGCGGCCATCTTGATGCCGTTCTTGATTGCCTTGTCGTTCGAGCCACCGTGACACAGGACGACGTTGCCCTCGACGCCGAGCAGCGGCGCGCCACCGTGCTCCGCGTAGTCGAGCCTGCGCGCCAGCGCCTTGAACGCGCCCGACAGCAAGAGCGCGCCTAGCTTGCGGAGGGGCGACGCGAGGACCTCTTCCTTCACGAGCTTCATGATGAGCGACGCGGCACCCTCGGCGGTCTTGAGCACCACGTTGCCCGTGAAGCCATCGGTCACGACGACGTCGAGCTCACCGCCGAAGATGTCGCGTCCCTCGATGAACCCGCGGAAGTCGAACGCCGAGGCACCACGAAGGATCGCGAGCGCCTCTCGCAGGAGCTCCGTGCCTTTGCCGTCCTCTGTGCCGTTGGACAGCAGGCCCACGCGAGGCCGCGCGACCCCGTGGAGCAGCCGCACGTACGTCGCACCGAGCACGCCGAACTGCGCGAGCGTCACGGCCTTCACGTCGACGTTGGCGCCCATATCGATGAGCGCGCAGACGCCCGTCCGCGTCGGGAACGTGGTGCACACGCCCGGGCGGTCGAGGCCCCTCACGCGCCGCAGCACGAACAGACCACACGCCATCATCGCGCCAGAGTTGCCGGCCGAAACGACCCCATGCGCCTCGCCCTTCTTCACGAGCTCGAAGGCGACGCGCATCGACGAGTCCTTCTTGGCGCGCGCGGCCTGCGCAGGATGATCGTCCATCGTGATGACGTCGGAGGCGTGGTGAATCGTCAGGCCCGACAGACCGGCGGCACCCAACGCAATCAGGCCGGCGCGGATCTTGGTCTCGTCACCGACGAGAATGATCCGGGCCAGCCCCTCTTTTGCAGCAGCGACTGCGCCGGCCAGCTCGGGGCCCGGCGCGTCGTCTCCGCCCATCACGTCGAGCGCGATGGTGTGATGCACAGCGGTGCTCACCGCTGTCTACGTCCTAGGCTTCGGGAGTCGCGCCCATGTCAATGACCGTGCGATCCTTGTAGTAACCGCAGGCGCCACACACGCGGTGCGGGAGCTTGGGCTCCTGGCAGCGCGGGCACTGCGTCACCGACGGCACTGCGACAGAGCGCATCCACTGCGCTCGGCGGTGATCGCGGCTTGCCTTGGACTTCCTACGCTTGGGTACGGCCATCTTCCACCTTCTTCAGTTGGGTCTCTAGGAGCGGAGCTTGGCGTCTGCGAGAGCAGCTGCCAAGCCTGTTTTGGTTTCGGCGAGTGGATCGTCCTGCATGTGTCCGCAGGCCTGACCCTCTTCGGTGTTGCGATTGGCGCCACAGACCGAGCACAGCCCCAGGCAACCGGCGCTGCACAGCGGCGCGATCGGGAGCTCGGCGATGAGCATCTCGCGCACGGGGTTCTCGAGCGAGACGGTGCTGCCGTCGTGGAGATACGTGTCCGGCGAGTCGACCGACTCGTCTTCATCGAGCACGTCGCTCCCACCTTCACGGCTGAAGATCGCGTCGAACTTGAGGTGCAGTGGCACCGTCGCAGGATCGACGCAGCGCCCGCACGGCACGACGAGCGACCCGATGAGCCGGCCACGCGCGATGACGTTGTCGTGCTCTCGCATCAGCTGCATGTCGAGGTTCACGACGGTGCTCTCGAGGTCGCCTTCGGTCCCCTCGAAGACGGTGGCAAGGAGCTCGCGCGACACCGCCTGGTGCACCTGGATCGGTGTACCGTCGTAAGGGATCTCCTTGATTTTGAAGCGCAATTCCATGTCACTGTGTCTCGAAAAGAGACGGCACTATAGTAGAAGTCCGCGCAACGTCAAGCGAAACGCGGAGCTACTTGCCGACGGAGCCGAGCAGCGCGGCGCCGCCGATGGTGAGCAGCGCGCGGAGGTCGTCGTCGTTGAACGTGAGCTGTGCGCCCACGAAGTAGTCGCGCCCCGTGAAGCTGCCGGCGCCCGGACCGCGCGCGTTGAAGGCGTCGTCGATGCCGCCCACGATCCACAGGTGGCGGAAGAACTCGAACGCCGCGAGCACCTTGAGGCGCGGGTACGTGTTCGTGCGGAAGTCGAACAGGTCTAGCTTGATGGTGAGCGTGCGAGCCCAGTTGGACGCGAGCGAGAGCGGGATGTCGACGTCGCCACCGAGGCCGCCCGTCGACTCCTTGATGCCGAACCGGCCGGTCAGGTTGACGCGACCGTTGAGCAGGAACACGCGCTTGGCGAGCTGGAACGTGAAGCGGAACTGATCGGAGACCGTGACCGTCTCGGTGTTGACCGTCTGGGGCTTCGTCGGGTCGTCGGTGGTCGTGAAGGTGCGCTGCGTCTTGCGCAGACCACGCGGGTCGTCGATGAGCTCGATGAGGAAGAACTTGTCGGGCTTCGACTGGATCTCGATGGCGACGTAGGTCTTCAGCGTGTTGGCGAGGATGTTGTACTCGGAGCGCAGGCCGACGAGCGTCTGCAGCCGCGTGATGGAGCGGATGAAGCTGCCCGCGTCGCTCGTGATCTGCTCGACGTTGTTCGCGATGGTGTCGTCGTTCAGCAGGCGGCCGACGGTCCCCTCGCCGCGCTTCACCTTGTCGGAGACGGCCGCAGTGTTCTCGAGCGTGCGGTTCAGGTTGTCGATGGCGACGGAGATCTTGTCGAGGTTGGTGCGTACCTTATCGCCCGTCGACGTGACCTCGCCTTCGCCCTTGCCGATGAGCGACTTCACGCCCTCGGTGATCTCCCGGATGTTGGAGATGGACTTCTTGATGTCCCCGTTCGACGGACCGCCCGTGATGCCGCGGACGTCGAGCGCGATCTGGTCGATGTGGTTGAGCAGGCGCTCGGCAGCGACGGAGTTTCGATCGACGCCGGTCTTCACGCTCTGTGCGATGTCCTGCAACGGACCGCGCGTGATGGTGTGGACGTCGTTGAGGATGCTGCGCAGGACGGGCAGCGTCTCGTTGACCTGCACGAGGATATCGCCCGTGGTGACGGCCTCGACGACGTTCTTGATCTCGTCGCCGTCCTTGAGCTTCGCGTTCTTCTTGATCTCGCCGGAGGCAGGGTCAGGCGACTCCTCGGTACCCGGATCGATGTCGAGGTAGAACTCGCCGAGCAGCGACGCCGTCTTCTTGTAGACCGTCGCGTTGGAGTACAGCGTGACGTCGGGACCGATGCGGATCGTGATCTTCGCCGACGAGCCCTGCAGCTGGCGCGCGGTGATCTCGCCGATGTTGAGCCCGGCGACCTGCACGTGTGACTTGTCGACGAGGCCGGTCGCGTCGCGGAACAGCGCGAACACGCGATAGCCCTTCGACCCATGCACCCCCTTGGCGACGAAGTTGAACGCAACGAAGGCGAGCCCGAGCATGAGGAGCACGGTGGCGCCGACCTTCGCCGCTGCAGAGAAGCCCTTCACGAGCCGGCGTCCGTCCGCTCGTCGGCGTCGCGAACGCTGCCGGGCGGCTCCATCTTCACCGCACCGGAGACCTCGACGAACTCTCGCAGGACCGGGTTGGTCGTGCGTCGGATCTCGTCGGCGGTGCCGGTCTGCACGATGACGCCACCGTAGAGCATGGAGATGCGGTCCGCGATGCGGAACGTCGAGGCCATGTCGTGGCTGATGACCACGCTGGTCACGTTCGTGTCCTTCGAGATGTCGCGGATCATGTCGTCGACGTTCTTGGTCGCCACGGGATCGAGCCCCGTGGTGGGCTCGTCGTATAGCAGGATCTCGGGTGCCAGTACGAGCGCTCGTGCGAGGCCCACACGCTTCCGCATGCCACCCGACAGCTCGGCCGGGTACTTCGACTCGATGTTGCGCAGGCCCAGGCTCTCGAGCTTCTCGCGCACGAGGCCGCGGATCTCCTCCGCGTGCTTGCCGGTGTGCTCCTTCAGCGGGAACGCGACGTTCTCCTCGACGGTGAGCGAGTCGAACAGCGCCGAGTACTGGAACGACATCCCGAACTTGAGGCGCGTCTTGTTCAGCTGTACGTCGTTCATCCCGACCACATCCACCCCGTCGACCCAGATGTGGCCCGAGTCGGGCTTGAGCAGCCCCATGAGGTGCTTCATCAGCACCGACTTCCCCTGTCCGGAGCCGCCGATGATGATGTTGATCTTGCCACGCTCCACGTCGAGATCGACACCCCGCAGCACCTGGTGCGTGCCGAACGACTTCTTGATCCCGCGGATGCGGAGCTGGAACTTGTCCGACTTCTGGCTGACATCCTCGTCGGGGTTCATTTGTTCTGCAGGACCAGGATGATGTCGGTGAGGAAGTAGTCGAGGATGAGGATCGTCACGAAGCTGCCGACGACGGCACGCGTGGTGCCGATGCCGACGCCCTTCGCGCCGCCCGACGCGTTGTAGCCCTGGGCGCACGAGATCACCGATAGCGCGCAGCCGAAGATCGTGGCCTTCGTCATGCCCTGGATGAGATCGCTCGAGTCGACGATCCAGCGCGCGCGCTCGAGGAACAAGCCGCGATCCACGTCCAGCAGCCACACGGCGACCGCGTAGCCGCCGAACATGCCGACGCAGATGAAGAGCATCGTGAGCAGCGGCGCCATGAGCGTCGTGGCAACGACGCGTGGCGTGACGAGGTACTGCACCGGGTTCACGGCCAGCGTCGAGAGCGCGTCGATCTGCTCGGTGATGCGCATGCTCCCGAGCTCCGTCGCCATGCCGGCGCCAGCGCGTGCGGCGACGACGATGGACGTGAACACGGGTGCGAGCTCGCGAGTGAGGGCGATGCCGAGCGTGGCACCCACGAACGCCTCGGCGCCGAACTGCCTCATGGCCGAGACGAGCTGCAGCGAGAAGACCATGCCGACGAACGTACCGATGAGCGTCACGATGAGCAGCGACTCGACACCGACGAACTGCATCGCCTCGACGAAGATCATCGGTCGGAACGGCCGACGGAACAGCCAGAACATCGACTGACCGAACAGCACGAGGTGCTCACCGACGGACTCGACCGCAGCCAGCGGCTTCGCCCAGATCGCGTCGACAGCGCGCACAGTCGTGGCCCATGCGCCCTTGTCGACGGGCGCGGCCTTCACGTCCTCGGGACCCGCCATGATGGTCATGGCCGCTCCCCCGTGTAGACGCGCGGCACGCGCTTCGAGATGGCGCACAGGATTTCGTACGAGATGGTGCCGGTCCGCTGCGCGAGTTCGTCGGCGGAGATGCGATGATCGCCCTGCGCCCCGAGCAGCACCACCTCGTCGCCGAGCGCGACACCTTCTAGCTCCGTCACGTCGACGAGGCACATGTCCATGGTGACGGCACCGAGCAGAGGGACGCGACACCCGCGCACGAGCACCTCGGCACGACCGCTGAGCCTGCGCGTGTAACCGTCCGCGTAGCCGACCGGGACCGTCGCGACGCGCGTGCGCCTCGTCGCGCGGAACTGCGCGCCGTACGAGACGCTCTCGCCGATGGCCACCTCTCGCAGCGCGACGATGCGTGACTTCAGCGCCATCACGGGCCGCAGGCCGGGGATGTTCGCGTCGGGCCCGGGCGAAAGGCCGTACAGCGCGATGCCCGGCCGTACGAGGCCGAAGCGCGCCTGCGGGAAGCGCACCATCGCCGCCGAGTTGGCCGCGTGAACGAGCTGCGGCTCGTGTCCGCGCGCCGCGAGCTGCGCGCGCGCCGCCTCGAAGCGCGCGAGCTGTTGCAGCGACGGTTCGACGTCGCCGTCGTCGGCGCTGTGGAAGTGCGTCATCAGCCCCGAAAGCGAGATCCCCGGCACCGTCGCGAGCACGTCGCAGAACGCGTCGAGCTGGGCGCCGGGCAGGATGCCGAGGCGCGACATGCCGGTGTCTACCTTGAGGTGCACGTCGACGCGATCGATGCCGAGATCGTCGGCGGCTCGACGGAACCGCGCGAGATCTGCCGCGTCGCCGATGACCGGCGTGAGTCGATACGCGATGACGTCCCGGTGATCATGCCCGTAGAACGCGCCGAGCACGATGATCGGCGCGTCGACTCCGGCGCGACGGATCTCGACGCCCTCCTCCACCAGCGAGACCCCGAAGCCCCACACGCGGCGCTCGAGCGAACGAGCAACGACGACGGCGCCGTGGCCATAGCCATCGGCCTTCACGACCGCGAGGATGCCGCAACCAGGGCCAACGCGCGCGCGCAGGACGTCCGCATTGGAGCGCAGCGCGGAGAGATCCACCTCGGCGACGGTGGGCCGGATGTCCGTGCGGATATCGTAGACGGGAAGGATGGCGGGAGCGTCGACGACAGCGCTTCGGCAGTCAATCGAAGAGTCGGATGGGGCGCGATGCCACGCAGGGCCCGATCGCAGCTGCTACGCGGCGACAGCGCCGCGACGACCAGCGCGGCGCAGCAGCGCGGACGTGATGAGCAGCGCCCGACCTCGCTGCACGAGGAGCCCACGCTTCACGAGGGAGGTGAACGTGCGCGAGATGGTCTCGCGACACGAGCCGACCATGTTCGCGAGCTCCTGCTGCGTGGGACGGCGCGCGAGCACGAGACCTTCGTCACTCCGCTGCGGGTGCGTCACGTCCATCGCGAGGCGCTCGAGCGTGCGAGCGAGTCGCGCCTCCACATCGAAGAGCGCGAGGTTCGCGATGGTCTCGTCGGCCTGACGCAGGCGTGCCGAGAGCTCGGACATGAGGTTGAAGGCCGTGCGTGGGTGCTGTGCGAGGTGCTGCGCGAGCGCATCTCGCTCGAGAACGAGCATGGTGACGTCATCGATCGCGACGACGTTGGCCGAGCGAGGCCGATCGTCGATGAGCGCCATCTCGCCGAAAGCGTCGCCAGGCTCGAGCGCGCGGAGCATGAGCTCGCGACCATTCTCGCCGAAGAGCACGACCTTCGCGCGGCCCGACACGAGGACGAACATCGCGTCGCCGGTCTCGTCCTGCACCACGATGCTGCTCGCGGCCGGACGCGTCCTCACCTGCACCCGACGCGCGACGTCGTCGAGCGCCTCCGGTGCCACGCCGCGGAACAGCGACGTCTGCGACAAGAGGTTGCGGTAGCGCTCGATGCGCTGCTCTGGACGCTGCTCGATCTTGTAGGTCGTACGACCGTCGGCGGTGCGAGACACAGCGGCTGCAGAGTGAGCGATCATTGTGGCCTCCTGACCACAAGGACTCAGCAAAGTGCGCGCCATGTGCACGTGATCACGAAAAACGTGTGGTTTGGCACCTTGCGCGGGCTTGTTGTGAACACTTGTTCACGGCTCGTCGGTGGGAAACCGTTGACACCGTGCAGGGCAACGCGACACGCGTGTCATGGCGCCTGGATTGGCAAGCCGGCTTACTGCGTGGCGGAGATCGCAAGTCGGTAGGGCGCGTCGAACGCGGTCGATCGCCCGAGCCCGATCACCTTCACGCAGCGCGCGGCGGCTAAGAACGGCACGGCCTCCGCGCTGCCCCGCTTGCCTGCGTTCACCTTCGCGAGGCTCCTGCCCGACGCGTCGAAGGTCTCGAGGCCGAAGTCGACGTTGGGCATTGCCTCGACGCGCGCGGAGAAGCCAACGTCGGCGCAGTAGAAGTCGACATCGCCGGGCCACAGGTAGCCCGCGACGTCGATCGAGCCTGCTGCGAGTGACACGTGCGTCGCGTGCGCACGATCTTCGTTGGGCTCGTGCTCCACCGTGGCCGCGTCGAGCGGCGCCTCCGGGCCGAGCTTGAGCGCATACGGACTGTCGCTCGCTCCGTCGATGACGCGCAGCTGCAGCACGAGGCCCGCGCCGCTCGGCACGTTGCGCATGCGCAGCTCGCCGCCCTTGCCAGCGCGCGCGGTGACGACGACCTCGTCGCCGCGACGCAGGCGGATCTCCGGCGCGAGGTCAGGGATCGCCGCCAGCTCCACCTCGAAGGTCGATCCTTCCCGGACGGTCGGCAGCGTGAACACGTCGCGATCGAACGGATCGAGCGTGCCCGTCACCGTGTCGCCCACGACGTTCGCGTGCGCTGGATCGTCGTTGGGCTCGCGCTCGAGCGCCGCAGTCGCGAGTGCGCTCTGTGCCTCGATGGTGTAGTCGGCGGCGATGTCGGGCTGCCCCTTCTTCGTCGGACGGCGCACCCGCACGATCGCGGGGACGTCGAGCCGCAGGTTGGTCACGCGCGCGAGCTGGTGCGGCGCCGCCACGCGCGTGAGGACGGGCTTGCCCGCGTCGTCGAGCACGTCGAGCGTGACGGCCGTGTCGCCCGCATGCAGCGCGACGGTCGCGACCCACGCGACGCCGCCGTCACCCGTGTCGCTCGCGGGCGTCGGCACATCGACGCGATAGAGGTCGACATCGGGACGCGCGCCACCGACGGTGACCACGCCCCTGACGCGCGGCCCCGAGAGGGGCTGCGCCTGCGCCGGCGTGTCGTTGGGCTCGACCTCGGGCGAGGACGGTAGCGCGCCGAGATCCACTGCGCGACCGTCGGTGACGATGACCGATGGCCCGGCATCACCGCGACCGATCGGCTTGCGCTTCTGACCGCAGCCACCTGCCCCGATCGAGCCGGCGAGCGCGACGAGCGCGAGCACGGCACGACCCATGCTATTTCTTGCCGACGGTGGCCAGGAACTCGGCCTCGGCGACGACTGCGCCATCCACCGTGGCTTTTCCGGCGAGCTTCCAGATCGCGCCGCCCTTCCGGAGCGGCGTGACCTCGAGCTTCACCTGGTCGCCGGGGACGACGGGCTTCCTGAACTTCGCCTTGTCGATGCCCATGAAGTACATCGCACTCCCGGCTGCATCGCTCTTGCTGCGCAGCACGTGACGCAGCGCGAGGATGCCGCCGGCCTGCGCCATCGCCTCGATGAGGAGCACGCCCGGCATGATCGGCTGTCCGGGAAAGTGCCCCTGGAAGAACGGCTCGTTGATCGTGACGTTCTTGATGGCGACGATGTGCTCGTCGTCGAGCTCGATGACTCGATCGACGAGCAGGAACGGATACCGGTGCGGAAGCAGCCGCTCGATCGCGCGAACGTCGAGCGGTGCGACGACCTCCGTTCCGACCTCGGTGGTCATGCTTACTTCTTCTTGGCGTCGCCGCCCGCGCCGGAGTTGTACATGCGGATGACCTCGTTCGTGATCTCGAGCGACGGCTGGCCGAAGACGACCGCCGCGTTCTTCTCGAGGACGACCGAGAGGTGCTCACGCTCCGCTATCGTACCCACGACGGCCTGGAGGCGCGTGAAGATCCCGCGCGTCGCGTCCTGCTCCTTCTTCGCGAGGTCCTGCTGCAGACGCTGGTACGTCTGCTGGAGCTCGACGAAGCGATCCTGGAAGTCCTTCGACTCCTTCTGCAGAGCCTCCGGCTTCATGAGGGCCGCCTTCTTGTCGAGCGACTCCTTCATCTTCTTGAGCTCTTCTTGCTTGTCGTCGAGCTCCTTCTGCTTGCGATCGAACTCGGTCTTGAGCTTGACCTTGGCCTTCTTGCCGTCCTCCGTCTCCTCGAGGGCGCGCTGGAGGTCGACGAACGCGATCTTCGTGTCCGCGAGCGCGATGCGGGGCGCAGCGACGGCGCCAGTGGCGAGAAGTGCAGAGACAGCGAGAAGCGAAGTGCGCGTCATGGAATGGGTCCTCTTGGGGGGAGACGATTCGTTATACGGCGTGCAAGACAGTGTCAAGGAACCAGGGCCAGTCCGAGAGACGGACCCATCAGAAGAAGTTACCAATCGTGAACTGGAAGACGATGTGATTCTCGCCGTGCTGGCGGTTGAGCGGGATGCCCCACTCGAAGCGCAGCGGCCCGATGGGCGACTGCCAGCGGAAACCGAAGCCGACCGAGTAGCGCAGGTTCGTGAAGGTGGGGTACGAGTTGCACGGGCTGAAGACCTGCGGAATGTTCGATACGGCAGACCGCGCGGGGCAGTAGCGGCTCTCGACGTTGTAGGCGTTGCCGGCGTCGAAGAAGATGACGCCGCGAATGTTCACCGCCGCGATGATCGGGAACTCGACCTCCGTGTTGAGGACGAGCTGCAGGTTGCCGCCGACGTTGAACTGGGTGAGGAACGCCGACGGGTCGACGCCGGAGAGCGTGTTCACACGCGGGCCGAGCGAGTACAGCTGGAAGCCTCGGATCGAGTTGATGCCACCGATGAAGTACCGCTCGTAGACGGGCACGCCCTGCGGTGACCGCGAGATGACGAGGCCGCCCTCGGCGTTCACGCGGAAGATGAACGGGCCCCAGATGGGCTTGTAGAAGCGCAGGAAGCCGGAGACGCGCGTGAAGACGGACTGCGAGGCGATGATGGGGTCGGCGAACTCGACGGAGAGCGAGTGGAACATGCCGTGCTTCGGGAACATGCGATCGTCGCGCGTGTCGTAGTTCAGCGACAGGCGGATGGACGAGGTGACGCCGGAGCGGAACAGGTTGGAGATCGTGCCCGGCGCGACCTGCGAGCTCGGCGCGAAGCCTCCGACGGTGATGCCGTTGGCGTTCTCCTTGACCTGGACGTCCTCGAGCTTGTACGTGCCGAAGACGCGCGTGTAGTCGCCGAGCAGGTAGCCGAACGTGATCTCGCCGCCGCGCGCCGTGCGGTTGAACGAGGGGTAATACAGGAGCGAGTTGTAGACGTTGAAGGCGAACGTCAGCCTCGTGTCGAGGAAGTACGGATCGACATAGCGCAGCGAGAAGAGCTGCCGGATGCTCGAGATCTGCGCCTGGAGCTGGAGAGACGTGCCGCGACCGAAGAGGTTGTTCTGCGAGACCTGCGCCTGGCCGATGAAGTTCTCGACGGACGAGAAGCCGGCGCCGATCTGGAACGTGCCCGTGGCACGCTCGGCGACCTCGATGGTGACGTCGATGCGATCGGGATCGTTCTCGACGGCGTGCGTGGACAGCTCGACGTGCTCGAAGAAGCCGAGCTGTGTGATGAGGCGCTTCGAGCGATCGAGGCGCGTCTGGTTGAACAGCTCGCCCTCGTAGACACGCATCTCCCTGCGGATGACCTTGTCGCGCGTCTTGGTGTTGCCGCGGATCTGGATGCGGTTGAAGTAGACGAGGTTGCCCTTCTGGGCCTCGAAGGTGACGTCGACCGTGCGCGTGTTGACGTCGATGGCCGTGAGCGGCTGGATGTTGACGTTCGCGTAGCCCGCGTCCTTGTAGAGGTCGTTGAGGTGCGTGATGTCCTGCACCAGCTTCGAGCGGTTGAACGTGTCGCCCTCGCGGACGGTCATCCGCTTGTAGTACTCCTTCTTGTCGATGAGGAGGTCACCGCGGAAGTCGATCTTGCCGACGCGGAACTGCTCGCCTTCGTCGACGGAGAGCGTGAGGTACAGGTAGCGCTTGTCATTCGAGATCTCGACGACAGGCTTGCCGAGCTTCGCGTTGATGTAGCCCTTGTCGTAGTAGTACGACGTGATGATGAGGAGGTCGCGCTCGAACGTCTCTTCTTTGTACGTGCCCGACGACGTGAGGAAGGACAGCCAGCCGCCCTCCTGCGTCTGCATGACGCGCTTGAGCTCCGACGTGGGCAGCGCGCGGTTCCCGAGGAACGTGATGCGGCGGACCTCGACCTTCGCGTGCTCGTCGACGATGAAGTAGACGTCGACGTGCGTGTTGTCGATGCGCTTGATGTCGGAGGTGACCTCGGCGAGGTAGTAGCCCTTCTCGACGTAGAGGTCGTGCACCTTCTCGACGTTGCGCTTCACCTTCGTCGGGTCGTAGATGGTGTCCTTCTTGAGATCGAGGACCTCGTTGATCTTGTCGAGGCCGAGCTCTCGCGAGCCGGCGACGTAGATCTTGCGGATCGACGGCTTCTCGCGGACGACGAACGTGAGGATGACGCGGCCCTTGCCGTCCTCGTCCTCCTCGACCTGGACATCGTCGAAGTACGGCATCTTCCAGATCGCGTGGATGTCCGCGCGGAGGTGCTCGATGGTCAGCTTCTCCCCGGCCTGGCTGTACAGGTTGGCGCGGATCGCGTCGTCCTCGGCCTTGCGGTTGCCGCGGAACTTGATCTTGGCGATGATCTTGCCTGCGCCTGGCAACTGGCCCGGCAGACGCTCGGCGTGCGCGCTCGCGCCGAGCAACGAGACGACGAGCGCGAGGACCAGCGTCGAAAGACGCAGCTTCACGGGGCCTGGACCTGTGCCGGGCGCTCGACGAGCCGACCATCCGCCATGTAAAGCTCGAGCGGCAGCCGCGACGCCATCTGCTTGTTGTGTGTGACGACGAGCATCGTCATCCCGCGCTCGCGGTTGAGCTCGACCATGAGCTCGTGGATCTCGTCACCCGTCTGCGAATCGAGGTTGCCCGTGGGCTCGTCGGCCAGCAGCATGCGCGGCTCGAGGAGGAGCGCGCGCGCGAGCGCCACGCGCTGCTGCTCGCCACCCGACAGCTCGCCGGGACGGTGATCGAGGCGCTTCGACAGGCCGACACGATCGAGCAGCGCCGCGGCTCGCTTCTGCGCCGTCGCCGAGTCGAGGCGCGCGATGAGGCCGGGCATCGCGCAGTTCTCGAGGGCGGTGAAGTCCGGGAGCAGGTGGTGAAACTGGAACACGAAGCCGATGGTGCGGTTGCGGAAGCGCGCCAGCTCGTCGCGGCTCATGCTCGCGAGCGGAACGCCGTCGTACGCCACGGTACCTGCCGTCGGCAGATCGAGTGCACCCAGCACGTGCAGCAACGTGGACTTGCCCGCGCCGGACGAGCCGACCACTGCCACCATCGCGCCCGCCTCGAGGGTGAGATCCACGCCACGCAGCACCTCGATGACGCGGCCGCCGAGCTCGAAGGTCTTTGTGATGTTGCGGATGTCGACGCGGGCGCCGGGCATGGGTGGGGCCAGAAAAGGTGTCGGACCGTAGCGGCCCCTATCGGTGGTGTCAACGACGGGAAACGTTGTTTTCGACGAGGAGCGGCGACAGGACCGAGGCGTTGGACCCGGACCTCTGCTTCTGGGTTGCCCCGTGGTGAAGATTTGGGAAAGCTTGCCGCATCATGACCGCGCGTACCCTTCGCTTCGCGTCCCTCGTCGTGCTGCTCCTCGTCGGTTGTCATGGCCCCGGGCACGTCGAGTTCTCGTCGGGGAAGTGCCTCGTGAACGGCTCCGCGGCGAGCCTCGCGCAGGTCGAGGCGCTCCAGGCCACCATCTCGGAGCGCATCCTCGCGCGTCAGCCGCTGTTCGTGATCATCACCCTCCTCGTCGTCGTGCTCGCGGGCGCGAGCCATATCGAGAAGGTGATCCTGCTGTTCCGCACGCGCGGCGCGCACACGCACGGCCTCGGCGAGCGCATCCGACTCGCGCTCGATCGCTACCGCGATCGGCCCGTGCGCTACTTCGCGATGGTGGTCGGCACGCTCGTGCTGCTCGGCGTCGCGGGCGGCTTCTACGTGTACCTGGACGCCGACAAGCGCGCGTCGGAGCGAGCACTCGGCCAGC
>JBDTCO010000157.1:0-3350 GCA_039923495.1 Polyangia bacterium | reverse complement strand
TTGTCGAGGAAGCGGTTGCCCGTCCACCAGTAGCCATTGCGTTTCTTGCCGCCCTCGTCGTCGGCGATGGGCTCGACCGTGAGCGACTGGTAGCTGCCGCGATACCCGCCACGGAAGCCGTCGCTCGAGGCGAACGCGCTCGCACCGACGGTGCGCGAGTACGACGCGCCGTCGCTGTTCGTGATCTTGTCGGAGTACGCGCGTGCTGCGGCCTCGCCCTCACGGCAGCGATCGATGGCCTGCTTCGCGTCGATGCTGAGCACCCGCTCGTCGTACAGTTCGAGGTCGGGCTGGCTCGTGGCGAGGTCCTCGCGATCGGGCAGACGGTTCAGCTCGTCGGGCTCGGCGAGCGACGCGAGCTCGACGGAGTCACGCACGAAGCGCGCGATGCCATCTGGGGTGAAGTCGGACGTGTACGTGAGCGCGGTGCGGCTGTCGCGGAAGATGCGCAGGCCGAGCGCCTTCGACGACGCCTCCTGCAACAGCTCGATCTCGCCGAGCCGCACCTTGACGGAGAGCTCGGAGCCGGCGCGCACGACCGCCTCGACGCCGTCGGCGCCGTGCTTCTTTGCGAGCGCGCACGCCTCCTCGGCGGCACGGATGAGGGGCTCGACTACGGAGTGGAGCTGCTTGCCGGGTTCGCTCATCGCTCAGGCCTTGGTGCCGCCGACCGTGATGGCGGCGATCTTTACGGTGGGGGTGCCGACGCCGACGGGGACGGACTGGCCGTCCTTGCCGCAGGTCCAGATGCCATCGGAGAGCTCGAAGTCGTTGCCGACCATCGTGACCTTCGTGAGGACATCGGGACCGTTGCCGATGAGGTTCACGCCCTTGAGCGGCGCGGTGATTTTCCCGTCCTCGACGAGGTAGCCCTCGGTGAGCGAGAACACGAAGTCGCCGTTCGAGATGTTGACCTGGCCGCCCGAGAAGCGCTTCGCGTACACGCCGCGCTTGACCGAGCGGAGGATCTCCTCGGGGTCGCTCTTGCCCGCGAGCAGCAGCGTGTTGGTCATGCGCGGCAAAGGGTTCGAGCGGAACGAGTCGCGCCGTCCGTTGCCCGACGGCTCGATGCCGAAGTGCCGCGCGGAGATGGCGTCGTGCATGTAGTCCTTGAGGATGCCGTTCTCGATGAGCACGTTGCGACGACCGGGGTTGCCCTCGTCGTCGGTGTCGATGCTGCCGCGACTGTTGGCGAGCGTGCCGTCGTCGACGACGGTGCACAGGTCCGACGCGACGCGCTTGCCGATCTGGTCGGTGTAGTTCGACGTGCCCTTGCGGTTGAAGTCGGCCTCGAGTCCGTGGCCGATGGCCTCGTGGAGCAAGATTCCGGAGTCGGCCGCACCGAGCACGACCTCCATCTGGCCAGCGGGTGCCTCGACGGCATCCAGCATGGCGATGGCGATGCGCGCGGCCTCGCGACCGTGCTCCTCGGGCGGGTGCGCATCGAAGTACTCGAGGCCATAGCGACCACCGCCACCGCCCGAGCCGTTCTGCCGCTTGCCATTGTGCTCGGCGATCGCGGACACGCCGAAGCGCAGCAGCGGCTGTCGGTTGCGCACGAGCTTGCCGTTCGCGGTGATGATGAGGATCTCGCGGAGCTCCTCCACGAACGAGCAGCTCACCTTGATGATGCGCGAGTCGGCGGCGCGCGCGGCCCTGTCACCGCGACGAAGGAGCTCGAGCTTCGGCGCCGGCAACGTCTCCATCGACGAGACGCCGATGGGATAGAAGCTCGGCAGCGAGATGTTCTTCACCTCGACCGGCTTGACGCCCTTGCCGCCCGCGGCGATCTGCGCGGCGGTGCGAGCGCACTCGGCCATCGCGTCGAACGTGAGCTCCTCGCAGTACGCGTAGCCGGTGGCGTCCCCTTTGACGACCCGGACACCGAGGCCGAGCGTGATGCCCTGCCCGACCGCCTTCACCTTCTCGTCCTCGTAGCCGAAGCTCGCGGCGGCGTTGTACTCGAAGTAGAGATCGGCGTCGTCGCCCCCTTGCGACAGCGCGATCTCGAGCAGCCGCCGGCCGAGCGCAGCGTCGATCTCGGAAGGACCGCCGGCAGCAAACGGCGCGTGGAGTACCTGGGCGTTGCTCACGATAGAGACCTCATCGTGGGCATAGTAACCGTTCACGGAACGAGCGCCAGCTACGCGGCGTTCGTTGATGCCGCGGTGCTACGCCTTGCCGCTGCGGCCCGACATGCCCTCGATCGCGGCGCGGACGGCCTTTGCGGCCTCCTCGATCTCGGCCTCGCCGCCGCCGAGCCATAGCCGGCCCGAGGCGCCGAACGTGATGACCTCGAGGAGGTGGATGTCGGCGGCCTTCTCGGCCTCGTTGGCGGCGATCGCGGCGTACGCGGCCGGCTGGCACTCGAACGTGTAGAGCGTCTGGTGCTCGCTGATCATGTCGCCGTGCCGCATGCGGTTGATGAGCTGCGCGTGGTGGCCCGTCATGCCCGTGATGGTCTGCTCGGAGAGGATCCGCGGCTTCATGCGGTCCGACTCCTTGAGGCCCAGCGACGCGAGGATCGCGTCACCGGCCGCTCGGACCTCGCCCTGGTCGAACGAGTGCACCTCGAGCAGGCCATACGCGCGCTCGACGATCTGCATGCCCGGGATGACCTTCGTGTTCTTGAGGACGGTGTCGGTGATCGTGTTGATCGCGATTCCCGGCGCGATCTCCACGAACAGCGAGGCCTGTCCCTCGAGCGGGAAGAAGCCCGGCGCGACCGTCTGCAAGAACGACGTCAGCTGCGGCTGGAGAACATCGATATAGGTGAAGGTCCGGAGCTCCATGGCGGCCGGGACCGTACCACGCAGCCCGTTTCCCTGACTATCTTGGAGGACGACTCGGACCACGGGAAGGGCCGCGCGACGGCTTTGCGCCGGGCGGACGCTCGCTGCGACCCGCCGACGGACGCGCACTCGCCGACGGACGCTCGCTGCGACCCGCCGACGGACGCGCACTCGCCGATGGACGCTCGCTGCGACCCGCCGACGGACGCGCACTCGCCGATGGACGATCGGGTCTTCCGCCGTACGATGGACGATCGCTGCCCGACGGACGCTCTCGGTCCGCCGGACGTGCACCATAGGATGGCCGCTCGCCGGACGACGGTCGCTTGCCGGGGGCGCGATCACCGGAAGGCCGTCCGGTCGAGGGCCAACCCGCGCTGGTCCGCCCGCTGTACAGCCCCTTCGCAGCGCCACGCATCGGCGGCTTGCTGGCCGTCCGTGCCGGCGCCTTCGACGGTGCCGTCCGCTCGGGCGCGGGGGCATGATCACGCTTCGACGCGACGACGCCGGCGAGCACACGCAGCTCGGCGAGCTCCGCAGGCTCGAGCGGACGCCAGC
>JBDTCO010000156.1:0-8748 GCA_039923495.1 Polyangia bacterium | reverse complement strand
GAGGATGACGATGCCGATGAGGAACAGGGCCTGGACGATCTCCTTGCGCAACCCGAAGTAGGCGGTGCGCACGAAGGTCGACTGGTCGAAGATCGCCTTCACCTCCAGACCGGGTGGAAGGTCCTTGAGGTTGGCAACGGCGGCCTTGACCTGGTCGACGATGTCGATGGTGTTCCCGCCGGGAACGCGCAGCACGTTGAGGTAGACGGCGTCCTGTCCGTTGACCGACACCACCTGGGTCTTGGGCGCGCCTCCATCCTCGACACGCGCCACGTCCTTGATGCGCACCGGTCGGCCTCCGCGCTTGAGGAGCACCGCGTTGCCGAGCTCCTCGGCGTGGGTCGGGACCGCGTTGGTGTACACGTTCGCGTCGAACGTCTTGGTGATGAACTCTCCGGACGGCAGGAGCGCGTTGGACTGCGCGACGGCCTGGGTGACATCGGCGGACGTGACGCGTCGCGCTGCCGCCTTGGCCGGATCGATGACGATGTTGATCTGGCGCTGTCGGCCGCCGTTCAGCGAGGCAGATGCCACGCCGGGGATGCCCTCGAGGATGGGCTCGATGTTGTTGAACGCGTAGTCGTAGAGCTGTGGACCCGAAAGGCCACCGCCGGTCACCGAGACCTGGACGACCGGAGCATTCGATGGGTCGTACTGCAGGACGAAGGGCGGCAGCACGCCGAGCGACTTCGGGACCGCCGCCATCGCGAAGGCGACCTGCTGCTGCACGAGCGTCTGCGCCGAGTTGAGATCGGTGCCCCACTTGAGCCACACGAAGATGATCGAGAGGCCGTTGCGCGAGGTGCTCTGGACGTGATCGACCCCAGGCGTGGCGCTCACGTACTTCTCGAGGCGCCAGGTGATGGTCTTCTCGACGTCCTTCGGTCCGAGGCCGGGTGCCTGCGTACCGACGACGAGCACCGGCGGCGTGAGCTCGGGGAAGGTGTCCACGCTCATGCGCGGCGTCACGACCATCGCGAAGACGAGCGCGCCTACGCACAACATCAGGACGGCGATGGGGTTCTTGAGCGCGAGCGCGGTCACAGCTTGAACTCCTTCGCCGCGACCCGATCCTTGTCGTCGAGGAGCGCGCGCCCCTCGACGACGACTCGCGTGCCGGCTGCGAGCTTCGGATCGAGGAAGAGCGTGCCCGCCTGCTCACCGAGCACGGGGATCGTGACGCGCTTCGCGATGTCGCCATCGACGACGAACAGGCTCGCCTTGTCCCCGCGGACGGAAGCGGCTTGCAGCGGTACGCTGGTGGCGGGACGGGCCGTCCCCACCGCGATGGTGAGGCGAGCGGTCGTGCCCGTCGGGAGCGCGAGGTCGGCGTTCGCGACGTCGATCTCGAAGTGCACCGTGCGGGTGCTCTCGTCGGCGGACGGAGCACGTCGGCTGATCTTCGCCTCCATCTTCGCGCCCGAGGCCTGGACCTCGATCTTCACGCTCGTGTCCGGCGCGACCACGGTGAAGTCCGACTCCGGCACGTCGCCGGAGATGCGGACCTTGCGTCGGTCGATGACGGTCACGACCGGGTTGCCCGGGCGTACGTAGGCGCCCGGGTCGGCGTACCGGTCGGCGATCTCACCGTCGAACGGAGCGCGCAGGATGCAGTCGTCGACCTCGATGCCGCGGCTCACGAGCGACGCACGCAAGCTCTCGACCTCGGCCTCCTCGGACGCGGAGCGCGCGCTGAGCTGCTCGACCTCGTTCGCAGACGCAAAGCCACCGGCGGTCAGCTCCTTCGTGCGCTCCGTCTCGTGCTCGACGGCAGCCTGACGCGCCTCGAGCGCCTTGGCGCGCGCGGCGATGACATGGGAGGCCGCGGACGTGTTTCGACAGTCGAGCGTGGCGAGGACCTGACCTTTCTTCACCACGGATCCGGGCCTGACCAGCACCGTCCCGATGTACGCCGAGACGTACTGCGGTCCGACCTTCGCAGTGTTCCAGGCGTTGATCGTTCCGACGTACGAGTGCACGGGGCGGAACGTCGTGCTCTGCGCGTTGACAACGGAGACCGGCTTTGGGGCCTGGCTCAGCGCGACATGATTGGTCTGGTGAGTCGCGCGAAAATAGAGGCCGATGACCAGGATCAAGGCGAGCCCGATCCCACCGGCGAGCACCGTGCGGATCCTGCGCGCGTCGGAGCCAGGGAGCGGGAACGCATCTGCATGGGTTGCCATGCCGCTTCCATCCGGTGACGTCGAATCGGGTACAGCGCTCATCGCACACTTCCTGTTCCGGTTGATGCGGGTGGTGGGGCGCGGGTCGGCTCGGCCATGACTCGACCGAGCGCAGCGCGAGCGCGCGCGACGGTGAACTGCCCCACCGCGAGCCCGAGCTCGCTCGTCGTGAGCAGGCCTTCTGCATCCGCGAGCTCGACGACATTTCCGAGGCCGGCGCGGAACCGAGCATCCGCCTGGGACTGGTTCGCTCTCGCCGCCACCACCGCCTCGCCCAGCCCGGGCAGGACCTTGAGCGCCGCGTCGAGATCGATGAAGGCGCGTTGTGAATCGAGGGTGATCGAGGTGCGTGCGAGCTCGAGGTCCGCGCGCGCAGCCCCTTCGCGGGCGACCGATGCCGATCGACGCGCGAGCAGCGCGCCGTCGAACAGGCTCCACGAGAGCACGAGCCCGACGTGCCAGTTCGGTACATCGGGCAGCCATCCGCTGCCGTAGGGAACGCTGGCCGGCCCGCCCGACGGAGTGGCACCGCCTGCACGGCCCGACACACCAGCGGAGCCGAAGAAGTTGGGCAGGAGCTCCCGCGTGAGCGCCCGGGTCGTCGAACGCTGGGCGTCGAGTCGTGCGAGCGCGGCCAGGACGAACGGGTTCTTGGCGCTCGCAGCGCGCAAGACCTCTTCGAACGCCGGCGCCTCGCTCGCGTCGAGCCCGAGTGGCTGCGCATCGACCTCGAGCGCATCCGATCCCACCGCAGCAGCGAGCGCCGCACGCGCTGTCTCCACTCCCGACAGCGCGCGGACGCGACGGACCTCGAGCTGCGCGAGGTCCGCCTGGGCGCGAGTCAGGTCGATCGGTGGACGAAGTCCACTCTGCACACCCGCGCGCGCAAAATCGCGATGCGTCTCCGTTCGCTTGTACGCGGCATCCGTGGCCCGCAGGATCTCCTTGGCTGCGAGCACACCATGAAAGGTCTCCTCGACCGCCAGCCCGACATCGAGCGCGACCGCATCGGCGCTCGTGCGCGCGACCTGAGCGAGCGCGTCGGCGACCGACGACTGTGCCGCGATCCGGCCGAAGTCGTAGACCTCCTGATCGACCGAGATCGCGGCGAGCGTCGATGGCTTCGGTGTCCATCTGGCAGTATCCGTGGTGCGGCTCGGCGTCCCGCCCGTGCGCGGGATGTCGACGCCCGCAACGCCGAGAGAGACGGCGCTCGAGTTGTTGTTGGTGCCGTAGAAGAGCTGTGCCGTCGCCGCCACCCGAGGCAACCACTTCGCACGCGGGATGCGTGCCTCCGCGGTCCGAGCAGCGAGCTCGGCGAGCGCGCTGCTGATCTTCGGCTGGTGTTGACGCGCATAGGCGAGCGCCTCCTCCAGCGTCAGCGATGGCATCGAAGCATCCGGCGCGGCACGGGAACGGGACGCGCCGAGCAGGAGCGCGACCAGCGCCACGATGATGCGTGCCAGATGGCGATGTACGGCGGCGGTCATGGTGACGGTCGCTCCGCTGCAGCTCGTGTGCCAGCTGTGGAGGACAGCCGAGGGCGAAATCGCGAGTGAATCTCTCACCGCCTCCCGCGGACATTTTGCAAATTGCGAGAGTCGAGGGCACCCGCTTCCGTTTCTGCGTCTGATCGCCGGCGAGCCCGGTTGGCATGCGTGCTGCTATTCCCCGTTGGCATGGGCGAGGGCGTGGCCAGCATGTTGCTTCGAGGCGCTCCCAAGCGCGTGCTGATCCTCGTCGACGACGCGGTCCTGGCCGAGCTCCTCGCCGAGGCGCTCCTCGAGGTTGGACACCTCGCCGAGGTCGCCAGGGTCGCGGAGGTGGTGAACGGATCGCTTGCGTGCACGTCGTTCGACGTCGTCATCGTGGACCTGGACACCTGGTCGCGGCGCGAGGTGCAGGCGGTCGAGAAGCTCAGGCGCGATACCCCCACGACGACGGTGATCGCCCTGCTTCCATGCGGTGGGATCGCCTCCGATTTCACAGCCGTCGCGTTCGACGTCGCCATCGAGAAGCCCGCGCGTCTCAAGACGCTCCTGCTCGCGGTGGATGCTGCGCTCGTCCGCACCGCCCCGTGAGCCGGAAGGTGGTCAGGCGGCGCGCGGCGCTGCATCATTCGAATCGACCGTGATCGCCCGCCGTCATACGTCCTTCGTCACGAAGCTCGCGATGGTCGCGGCGGTCGCGAGCGTCTTCTTGCTCGCCTACGCAGATTCCCGGCGCGAGCAGGCGCGTGCGCTCGACGACTTCGTCTCGGAGCAGTCCGCGCTGGCGAGGTTCTCGGCCGAAGCGATGAGCGCGCGCCTCGACGGTGTCGTCCGTGACCTCGAGTCCACGGCCCTGCTGGAAGACCCGACCCATGCCGCCGTTGCATTGCATCGACTCGTGGAAGGCGACGGCCCGTGCGTCGAGGCCGATCTGCGGGCCTCGTCGCATGGCGCCTGGCTCGAAGCAGTCGCCCGCGGTCACGTGCCCATCGCTTCCTCGCCGGCGCTGGCGAAGGCTCGTGAACAGATCGCGAGCGCCCGCACGACGGACCGCGTCGAGATCTCCGCGCCGCTACGCGAAGGCGAGCTCGCGAACCATCGCCTGCGCCTGTTCGCGCTACGACGCGGCGAGCGCGTCGTCGTCCTGCTCATCGACCTCGAGCGGCTCTTCCGCGGAATGAACGACGCCACCAGAGCGACGGACACGCCCCATCGCATCGTGGTGCTCGACGACTCGCGCCGATGGATCATGCTGGGGTACGATGACGAGCACGCCGACGGCGTCGCGACGCTGCTCACTCAGATGGGTGACCGCACGGCCGGCGCGACCTTGCTCGCACGGGAGGCCGCCGATGCACTCGGACTCGGGCCTCGTCTCGCCGTGGCCGGCTACGCACCGGTCCCCGTGAACCTCGGACGCGCATGGTCGATGGCGATCATGACGTCTGCGCGTCGCGTCAGGGATCGTGCTCGCATGGCGGTGCTTCGCCTCGGCGCAGCGACAGGCGTCGCCGGCCTCCTGGTCGCGCTGTTCGGCTTCGCGATCACACGCCAGCAGCGACGCGAGCACGTGCTCGCCGAGGCCCTCAACCTGGCCGAGGCGACGTCGGCGCTTCGCGAACGTAGCGAGAAGATGATCGAGGCCATCCCGATCGGTGTCCTCGCGCTCGATCGGGAGCGACGCGTGACGTCCACGAACCCGTACCTCGCGGATCGCGGCGTGCGGCAGGGTCCCACGCTCGCCGACGCCCTGCCGCGCGCCACCGCGGACGAGCTCGGTCTGCTCGATGCGCTGCTCGTGGATGCGCGCGAGCGCAGGACGTCGACGGAGCGGACCGGCATCAGCCTCCACCTCGGCGAGGGAGAGCGACGTGACGTGGACGCGTACGCCATCCCTCTGGGCAGGCCGCTCGCCGACGTGGATTGTTTCCTCGTGCTCCATGATCGGACGGCGGTGCGAGCGCTCGAGCGCAACCTCGTGCGCGCGGAGAAGCTCGCCACCATCGGCACCCTGGCAGCGGGCGTGGCGCACGAGGTGGGCACGCCCCTCGGGATCATCTCGGGTCGCGCCGAGCAGCTGCTGGGGCGCGTGCCCGACGGCGAGTCGGGAGAGCCGACCCGCAAGAGCGTGATGTCCATTCTCACGCAGGTCGACAAGGTCTCCACCACCATCCGCCAGCTCCTCGACTTCGCGCGGCTCCGACCCATCGACGCCGAGCTCGTCACCCCCGTGCAGGCCTTGCAGAACGCGGCGGTCCTCCTCGATCATCGCTTCAGGCACGCGAAGGTGGCGCTCGACGTCGACGTCGCGGTCAGCGTTCCCGCGGTCGCCGCCGACCCCGGGCAGCTCGAACAGGTGCTCGTCAACCTGCTCATGAACGCGTGCGATGCGTGTGCCGAGGGAGGGCGGGTGCAGGTGCGCGCGAACGAGCATGACGCGCGCATCGCGATCGAGATCCGCGACGACGGCGCGGGCATCCCGCCGGACGAGCTGCCGCTCGTGCTCGACCCCTTCTTCACCACCAAGAAGCGAGGACAGGGCACCGGGCTGGGGCTCACGATCGCCGCCGACATCATCAAGAACCATGGCGGCACCCTCGAGATCGAAAGTGTGGTCGGTGAAGGAACGACGATGCGCATACTCTTGCCGAAAGCCCTCTTCGAGCCGGGTGCATCCTTGACCAACGCAACATGAGCAAGCGTGTCTTGATCGTCGACGACGATGCCGAGATGGCCGAGATGGTCGGCGACTACCTCGTGCAGCGTGGGTACCGCGCCGAGACGGCCGTGGGAGGCAAGGCTGCGCTCTCGGCGCTGAAGAAGAAGAGCTTCGACGCGGTGATCACCGACCTGCGTATGGACAGCGTCGATGGCTTCGACGTGCTCGCTGCCTCGCTGGCGGGCGATCCCGGCCGACCGGTGATCGTGATGACCGCGTACGGGAGCATCGACGGTGCGCTCGAGGCGATGAACCGCGGGGCGTCGCACTACCTGACCAAGCCCTTCAAGATGGAGGAGGCAGCGCTGTACCTCGACAAGGTGCTCGCCGAGCAAGGGCTGCGCGCCGAGAACGAGCGCCTACGCAAGGCCGTCGACGACCGGCTCGGCTTTCGCAACCTCATCGGCAAGAGCGCGGTGATGGTGCAGCTCTACGATCTGCTCGAGCGGGTGAGCGCGACCACGGCACCCGTGTTGATCATGGGAGAGTCGGGCACGGGCAAGGAGCTCGTCGCGCAGGCGCTGCACTTCGGGAGCGCTCGCAAGCGTGGGCCCTTCGTCGCGATCAACTGCGCTGCGATCACCGACACGCTCCTCGAGTCCGAGCTCTTCGGTCACACGAAGGGCGCGTTCACCGGGGCCTTCGAGGCGCGTAAGGGCCTCTTCGTCGAGGCCGATGGCGGCACGCTGTTCCTCGACGAGATGGGAGAGATCCCGATCGGTCTCCAGGCCAAGCTCTTGCGCGCGCTCGAGACCTCGTCGGTGAGACCCGTGGGTGGCGGCGTCGAGCGCAAGGTGGACGTACGCATCATCGCGGCCACGAACCGGGACCTCGCGCGCGCGGTCCAGGAGAAGCGGTTTCGCGAGGACCTCTACTACCGACTGCACGTGATCCCCATCCACCTGCCGCCCCTGCGTGCACGGCGCGACGACATCCCGCTCCTCGTCGACCACTTCATGGCGCGCTTCGCGGAGCAGCAGCCGGAGGTGCCGAGGCGCGAGCTGTCGAGCGAGGCCCTGCGACGGCTGGTCGAGTTCCCCTGGCCCGGCAATGTGCGAGAGCTGAAGAACTCGGTGGAGCGCCTCCTTTTGCTCTCGCGGGGCAAGCGCATCGACGTGCGCGACCTCGCGCAGGTGGTGCCGGAGCCGCTCCCCGAAGCGATGGCAGGCCTGGCATCGGAGATCGTGCCGCTGCGGATCCTCACGCGTCGTTACATCGAGTGGGTGCTCGTGCAGACGGGTGGAAACAAGGTTCGCACCGCACAGCTCCTCGAGATCGACGCGTCGACGATCTACCGGGTGCTCGCTCGCGACGAGCCGTGACGATTCGCAAAAAGCGGCACTCGGCACCGCCGCGGCAAGTAGACCAGAAAACGCAGTAAGATCAATATCTTATCGCAGCGATCGGCGACCTGACGACGCTTTGCGATTTGCACAATGCAAGCCCTCTGCGTTCAACGATGCGCGGCCATCGCGCGCACGAACCTGGACACCCCGTGCACCGGTCGGGTCGCGTTCGCGATGCGCGCCACGACAATGCGTCAAACGTCCGACGTGTAGAGCTTGATGATCGACGCCATGTCCTCGTCGCCGAAACCCAGGTCGATCGCGCGCTGCAGCTCGGCGCGCACCGCCGCCAGCGCCGGCATCGGCACCCCGACGCGCTGCGCCTCCTCGAGCACGAGGCGCTGATCTTTCTCGAGCAGGCGGATCGGAAAGTCCGGCGTGTTCGGTGCGTCGGGCTGGAGCAGGCGCTCGCGACGCAGCGCGAACGACGGCGACGAGAAAGGCGTCTGCATGACGAGATCGAGCGTGGCCTCGCGCGGCAGGCCCAGCTTCTCTCCGAGCCCGAGCGCCGAGCTCAACGCCGTGAAGAGCTGCGCCCCGATGCCGTTGATGACGAGCTTCATGCTCGCGCCCGCGCCGAGCGGGCCGACGTGTCGCACCATCCCCAGCGCCGAGAGCGCAGGCGTCGCGAAGGCCACATCGGCCGCGCGTCCACCAGCGAGCACGATGAGCGTGCCTTCGATCGCAGGCTTGCGCGAGCCCGACACGGGCGCATCGACGAAGCGCGCCTCGCGCTCGTGCGCCAGGTCCGCGACGTGCAGCGCCGTCTTGCGACCAACGGTGGACATGTCGACGAGCAACGCTCCCTGCTCGAGCCCTGCCAGCACGCCGTCGGCGCCATCGAGGACCTGCATGAGCGCGTGCTCGTCGGCGAGCATCGTGATGACGAGCTCGTTGCCGACGGCTGCCTCGCGCGGCGTGGCAGCCACGATCGCGCCGGCGATGGCGTCCGCCTTGGCGCGCGAGCGGTTCCACACCGTGAGCGCGTGACCCGCCCCGACGAGGTTCGC